>CAJUFB010000099.1 GCA_910585805.1 uncultured Acetatifactor sp. | reverse complement strand
CCTCGCTGTCAAAGGCCTCCCCCAGCTTGCCCAGCTTGATGTAATGGGCGATGTCATCCACCCCTTCCTCGCCGAACTGCCCGTCATAAAGGCGTTGGATTGTATCATATACATACAGCCCCTCCTGCGCCTTAGTCGTCGATTTGATATTCCAGATAATCAGCCGCTTTCCCAGCGCTTTCGCCACGGCCTCCGCCAGCATCGTCTTGCCGGTGCCCGGCTCCCCCTTGATCAAAAGCGGTTTTTTCAGTGCAATAGCGATGTTTACACTGGCCATCAGCTCCTCGCTGGCCACATATTCCCCGGTACCCTGAAATCCCTGTTTCTCCATTTTGTTCTGCCCACCTTCGTTGCGCTTTCTGAGTTACTGTTCACTCTGTGCCTCCGCGAGGGTTTTCGTGCGCATTATGCACGAAAATCCTGAGACAGCAGGCGCCAAAATGAGCGCCCTTTGCTCATTTTGTGCGCATCATGTTGCTGTGAGCGGCAAAGTCGTGAACAGTAACCTTTCTGACCATAGAATGCTCAACCGCAACCACCTTTCCCTTGAAATGAATTCCTTTTTATGTTACGATATTTATGTCCTAAAATCAAGACGAAAATAAGGAAATCAGGTGATTTTATCATGTTGCAGAATGTTTTTGAGCAAAAAAATACCCTTTCATTTGAAATATTCCCGCCAAAGAAGGACGGGGAATTTGAATCGGCTTTTCGTGTACTGGATTCCCTGGGAAACTTAAAACCCGATTTTATCAGCGTCACCTACGGCGCGGGCGGAAGCCGGTCCGGCAAGACCATAGAGATTGCCTCCTATATTCAGAATAAGCTGAAGATCAATGCCATGGCCCACATAACCTGCGTGGGCAGCAAAAAGGAGGACATCCTCCGGGTTTCGGCAGCTTTACGGGAACATAATGTCAATTACGTGCTGGCACTGCGGGGCGACCGTCCCAGGGAAATGAGCGACGAACAGTTTGACTCCAGGGACTTCGCCCATGCCAGTGACATGATGCGTTTTTTAAAGGAAAATACGCAGCTGCATATGGCCGGCGCGTGCTATCCGGAAAAGCATTTCGAAGCTTTCAGCATGGAATCCGACCTGAATCATCTGCTGAAGAAGCAGGAAGCAGGGGCTGAATTTCTCGTCAGCCAGCTGTTTTTCGACAATGATTATTACTATTCCTTCCTGGAAAAAGCGGATAAAAAGGGAATTACCATCCCCATCAGCGCAGGCATCATGCCCATCACCACCGCGAACCAACTCGGCACTACGGTCAGCCTCTCCGGCTCCAGCGTGCCCAAAGCCCTGGCGGACCTGATTGCCAGGTACGGAGACAGCAGGGAAGATATGCGGAAAGCCGGTATCGATTATGCGATTCGGCAAATCCGTGACCTTCAGGAAAACGGCGTGAAGCATATCCATATTTACACCATGAACAAGCCGAAGATGGCCGGGGAGATTGTAAGCGCGATTTACCGGTAATCTTACTACAGGGAACCGTTTCTTCTGTTATACTGCACACCGGTTGAATTTGCAGTACAACCCGACTGCAGACCGCCAGCCAGGTATTTTCCCGGAGGCATCACTGTAAATCCTGGCGGTCTGCAGTATAATATCGGAAAAGGACACCAGCGTGGAGCCGGACAGCAGCGTTATATGTGACAGAAGCAGGCTGACTGACCGGATAACGATATGTTCACCAAAAAATCATCCGGAGCCCAATCTATACTGACAGTTGAAAACAGAAATGCACGGGATCCTTGGTTCTGGCGCCAGCCCTGCCAGGCGCCAACCCAAATATCCCGTGCATTTAGCCTGAATCGCATCCATATGAGGATCACAGATATCTTCAAGATGCGTTTTACCCCTTCACGATCCTTACCCTGAATACTCCTTTGATCTGCTCCAGTGCCTGAATGATTTCTTCCGTAGGTGTCTCCTCCACATCCAGCATGGTATACGCTACTTCTCCACGGGACTTGTTCATCATGTTGCTGATGTTTATTCCCTTTTCTCCGAATTCCGCAGTGAACTTCGTAATCATATTGGCGATATTTTTATGGAAAATCGCCACACGGCCGGCATTGGTGCAGACTCCCATATCACAGGCCGGGTAGTTTACACTGTTTCGGATATTGCCGTTCTCAAGATAATCCCTCAGCTCCTGCACTGCCATCACGGCACAGTTATCCTCGGATTCCTCTGTGCTCGCACCCAGGTGAGGAATCACGATACAGCCTTTCTGCCCTGCCGTGGCGGGATTGGGAAAATCGGATACATAATGGGCAATCCTGCCGCTCTTCAGCCCCTCCAGCACAGCCGTCTCATCTGCCAGTAAATCTCTGGCAAAATTCAACAGGATAACACCGTCCTTCATCTTCTCGATGGCGGCTGCATTAATCATGCCTTTGGTGGCATCCATCAGCGGCACATGGATGGTGATATAGTCACACTGCTCATAAATATCATCTACATTTGTCACATGATTGACGGCACGGCTTAAGCTCCACGCCGCACTCACAGAGAGATAAGGGTCATACCCATACACTTCCATGTCCAGTGCCACGGCCGCGTTGGCTACCTTGACACCGATGGCACCCAGGCCGATGACGCCCAGCTTCTTGCCCATGATCTCGGTACCGGCAAAGTTCTTCTTCTCCTTCTCTGCCGCCTTTGCGATATCCGCGATGTCGCTGGATGCCTTCACCCATTCGATACCCCCTACCACATCCCTTGCTGCCAACAGCATACCGGCAATTACAAGCTCCTTCACACCATTGGCATTGGCACCGGGAGTATTAAATACCACCACTCCCTGCTCTGCACATTTGTCCAGAGGGATATTGTTGACCCCGGCCCCGGCCCTGGCAACCGCCAGAAGCTTCTCCGGAATCTCCATCTCATGCATGGACGCGCTTCTCACCAATATGCCGTCCGCCTCTTTTACATCCTTCGTTATCTCATACTGCTCATTGAAATTCTCAAGCCCCACCTGAGCTATGGGGTTCAGGCAATTAATCTTATACATATCATTCTCCTATTCCAGTCCCGCAAATATTCCATCAAGTACTTCCCTGGACAGAGACTTTCCAGCAATAAAGCCGCACGTCCGCAAATCCCCGTCCAATCCCCTTCTCCGGCAGAAACTTTCCAACAGCAAATCCCCACGGACTTCTTACATGTTCTCTGCTTCGAATCTGCGCATGAATTCCACCAGTTTCTCCACGCCTTCGATGGGCATTGCGTTGTAAATGCTGGCGCGCATGCCGCCTACGGACCTGTGTCCTTTCAGATTCTCGAACCCGGCCTCCTTCGCTTCCCTGACAAATTTGGCGTCCAGCTCCTCATTTCCTGTCACAAAAGGCACATTCATCAGGGAACGGTCTTCCCTGCGGACAGTACCATGGAAAAGTTTGCTCTCATCCAGGTAGTCGTAGAGAATTTCAGCCTTCTTTTCATTATATTCCTTCATGGCTTCCAGGCCGCCTCTTTTCTTCAGCCATTTAAATACCTTGCCGCAGATATAGATTCCGTATGCGGGAGGCGTATTGTACAGAGATGCGTTGTCCGCATGTATCTTGTAACGGAGCATGGTAGGAGTGCCGGGCAGCACATCCTCAGTGATCAGGTCTTCCCGGATAATCACGATGACCACACCGGCAGGCCCAATATTCTTCTGTACGCCGCCGTAGATAACCCCGTACCTGCTCACATCCACAGGTTCCGACAGGAAGCAGCTGGACACATCTGCCACCAGAGTCCTGCCCTTAGTATTGGGCAGCGTCTTAAATTTGGTTCCGTAGATCGTATTGTTCTCGCAGATGTACACATAATCCGCATCCTCGCTGATGGGAAGGTCCGAGCAGTCGGGGATATAGGAAAATGTCTTATCCTCGGAGGATGCGATCTTATTGGCCTTCCCATAGAGGGAAGCCTCCTGATATGCCTTCTTCGCCCACTGGCCTGTCACAATATAATCGGCAACCCCGTTTTTCATCAGGTTCATGGGAATCATGGCAAACTGCTGGCTGGCGCCGCCCTGCAGGAACAGTACCCTGTAATTATCGGGAATCTTCATCAGGTCACGCAGGTCAGCCTCCGCTTCTTTGATAATGGTATCGTATGCCTTTGACCGGTGGCTCATCTCCATGACCGACATGCCCGTTCCCCTGTAATCAAGCATCTCATCCGCTGCTTCTCTCAGTACCTCCTCCGGCAGGACGGCCGGCCCTGCCGAAAAATTATACACTCTGGACATCTTCTAATCCTCCTCATATTAATACTGCATAATAAAAAGTTTCTCTCTCAGCAGCCCTTCTGATTACAGAGTTTGCAAAGCGGTTCCTGCAATCGCTCTCTGCTGCTCTTTTCAGGATACAGGTATAGAATAAACTTTTCAGACACTTTAGTCAAGTACATCGTTAAATTATTTTGCCAAAACCCATCTCCCGGCTTCCTCCGCTTTCATACCAAAACCAGCCATACCGATGGAGAACCGCACCTTCTCCTGCCAAGAACATCGGCATGTTTTCCTAAATCAGCACAGGCCGCTCATGGTATGATGGCCATCCGGCTCTTTCCCGCCAGGAGCATCAGCATGTTTCCCGATAAGCGCAGACCATTTAAAGGCGTTACGTTCATACATCCAACGAGCCGTGCACGGGATTCAGTAGAACATAACCACAGGTGTCCCCACCTCCACCATCTCATACAATTCTGACATCTTGCCTGACGGCGTATTGATGCAGCCATGGGAACCGTTGGTCTTGTATATCTGACCGCCGAATCTGGAGCGCCAGCTGGCATCGTGGATGCCCACATTCCCCTTCACCGGCATCCAGTATTTTACAAAGGAAGCATAGTCTGCTCCCCGCAGGGTTCTGTTGCGCTGCTTGGCATAGACGAAGTTAATTCCCTGGGGCGTGCCCATGCGCCGGCCGGTATTTCCGGTGACCACATCCGTCTCCAGAGCCAGCTCCCCCTCCTCATAGTAATACATCTTCTGTTCTGTCATGTCGATTTCGATATAAGTGCCTCCGATATCGTCCAGGCCCCTCACATAGCCCTGATGGCTGTAGGACGGAACATGGGGCAGGGTACCGGCAGCATCCGGCGTTCCCCCAAGCGCTCCCAGAAGGTATGCGGTCTCTGCCTCCATATCCAGCTGCGTCCCGTAAGTAACATACTTCACGGTAACCGTCTCCCCTCTCGTAGCCTCAAATTCCCGCTCCGTCTCCCAGGTATCATATTCGGAAGCCAGGTGTTCCACCCATTCCCGAACCGCCGTCTCACTGACTGCAAGCTTTCCTTCCTCATCCAGAAAAGGGATCCCGCTTCCCGGCTGCTTTTCCAGGAAATCGGCGGCGTCCCTCTCCGAGATCGCAACTGTCTCCGTTCCCATATCATATGCAAGACGGCAGCATTTGTCCGTAAATTCGCATATCTGCTCCCAGATCCTGCGCTGTTCCAGGTCAGCATCACTGTCCGGAACATTTCCATAGCAGTCTCCTTCTGCCAGATCGATCCTTGTCTGCCCTTTGGAAAGGCAGTCTTTCAGATATGTAAAAGCCTTTTCCTGATCCAGGCGCATGGAATTATCGTCCTGGAGATAATATCCATCCGACGAACCGCGCACAAATACACCCTGGACTCTCTCCTGCTCCGCCGCCACAAAAGGAAGCGCTTCAAAACACTCCCGCAGTTTTCCTTCATCAGCCTCATAACTGTTCACCGACAGCTGGCTTTCTACGGGCTGCTGCAGGTTTTCCAGCCAGTAAAAGCTGGCATTCTGCTTTAAATATTGTTTCAGGTCAGCGGTAAAATCCGGCCTGACATCCGCCGCAGACATGTCGATCTCCCAGGAAACGCCGTCAGCGTCCACCACATGGAACGTGGACGCTTCCTGCGCCCTCACCAGCTCCTCATTTACCTGTTCCACCGTCTTTCCGGTACAATACACCCCGTTGATCCAGGTATTGACCGGAAAATTATCGCGGTAGTACATGGCAAGCGCAAAAAACATGGCTGCTCCCAGTGCAAGACCGCCAGACAGAAATATCATCAGAAAACGAATTAATTTTTTCATACCTTTCAATACCATGCCTGCCTGAACCAGCCCCCCATGCCGAACCAATTCTGTCTCCGTAACAGGACAGATCAATATCCGTCTGACACCGGGCAATCGTGCTGCCGCAGGCAGACACCATTTCTTCCGTTTTTAGATCTATATCTAACGTCACTCGTTGCCGCGTGCCGCCAGATCATCCCCGTCAAATACCTCGGCGATGGGCGCTCCCGCAGGAACCATGGGGAATACCTTGTCATCCTCAGGGATCATGCACTCGATCAGCACCGGCTTCTTCAGCGCGATGGCCTTCTCCAGGGCAGGCGCCATCTCCTCTTTCTCCGTCACGCGGATGGCCGCGCAGCCCAGCGCCTCCGCCACCTTACAGAAATCAACGCTGTCATTGAGCACGGTCTGGGAATAACGTTTTCCGTAAAAGAGGGTCTGCCACTGACGGACCATTCCCAGTACATGATTGTTGATCACCACCTGTATAATGGGTATATTATAACGGCTTGCCGTTGCAAGTTCGTTCATATTCATGCGGAAACATCCGTCCCCGGCGATATTGATGCAGAGCTTATCCGGCTGTCCCAGCTGCGCGCCGATGCAGGCCCCCAGGCCGTAGCCCATGGTTCCCAGGCCGCCGGAGGACAGGAAGGTACGGGGACCGGTATAGCAGTAATACTGTGCCGCCCACATCTGATGCTGTCCCACATCCGTGGTGATCAGCGCTTCTCCGCCCGTCACCTTGTCGATGGTCTCCATGACATAAGGACAGGATAAGCGGGAATCGTCGTATTTCAGCGGATATTCCGCCTTCAGTCCGGCAATCTCCTTCATCCACTGACTGTGATCCTGTTTTGTAAGTTTTTTATTCAGATTCTGCAGCACCAGCTTCAGATCCCCCACCAGACTGGCATCCACACGGATATTCTTATTGATCTCAGCCGCATCGATGTCAATGTGAATGATCCGGGCATTCTCCGCGAACTTTTTCGGATTGCCAATGACACGGTCTGAGAACCTGGCTCCCAGGGCGATCAGCAGGTCGCATCTGCTCACTCCCAGATTGGACGCCTTCGTCCCATGCATGCCGATCATGCCTGTATAGCGCCTGCTTCTGCCGTCAAAAGCCCCCTTCCCCATCAGGGTATCGCACACCGGCGCATCGATCAGTTCCGCAAATTCCGCCACCTCATCAAAAGCATCCGAACTTACCGCGCCGCCGCCCAGATAAATATAGGGCTTCTTCGCCTCCATGATATGCATCGCCGCGTCTTCCAGTTCTGCTTCCGTGCAGCTGTAAGCGCGTTCCTGTGCCTTTACAGGCATGGGCATGAACTCGCAGACAGCGGCCGTCACATCCTTGGTGATATCCACCAGCACCGGTCCCGGACGGCCGCTTCTGGCAATCGTAAATGCCCTTCTCAGCGTATCGGCCAGTTCTTCCACATTTTTCACGATATAGCCATGTTTTGTAATCGGCATGGTTACGCCTGCGATATCCACCTCCTGGAAACTGTCCTTTCCCAGCATGGGAAGCGTCACATTGGCAGTGATCGCCACCATGGGAACGGAGTCCATGTAAGCCGTTGCGATACCGGTCACCAGGTTCGTTGCCCCCGGACCGCTGGTAGCCATACACACGCCTACCTTTCCGGTAGCTCTGGCATAACCGTCCGCCGCATGGGCTGCTCCCTGTTCATGAGATGTCAGTATATGCCTGATTTCATCACTGTGTTTGTACAGGGCGTCATATATGTTGAGAATGGAGCCTCCGGGATAGCCGAAGACCGTGTCCACTCCCTGCTCTTTTAAACATTCCACTACGATTTCTGATCCGTTTAACTGCATATTTTTCTCCTTACTTAGTCGCTGCGCGACGGCTCTAAAGGTTCCGTTTCATTATCCGGGGAGCTCTAATACGGCACCGCGGTTGCCGCTGGTGACCAGCTCACGGTATCTGGTCAGGTAGCCCGTGGTTACCCTGGGCTCGCGAGGCTGCCATTTAGCGCGCCTTGCAGCCAGAACTTCATCCGGAACCAGGATATCCAGCCTGTGATCGGGTATATTAATGCTGATCATGTCTCCCTCTTCTACCAGTGCAATGGGTCCGCCCACTGCAGCTTCAGGAGATACATGTCCAATGGAGGCTCCCCTGGAAGCGCCGGAAAAACGTCCGTCCGTGATCAGTGCCACACTGGAGCCAAGCCCCATACCTGAAATGGCGGAAGTGGGATTCAGCATCTCCCGCATACCGGGTCCGCCTTTGGGACCTTCATAACGGATAACCACCACGTCTCCCGCCACGATCTTACCGCCCTTGATGGCGTCAATGGCATCTTCCTCGCAGTCGAAGACTCTGGCAGGCCCCTGGTGCACCAACATCTCAGGCGCCACGGCGGATCGCTTCACCACGCCGCTGTCCGGGGCAAGATTTCCTTTCAGGATAGCGATGCCGCCGGTCTCGGAATAGGGATTCTCCACAGGGCGGATAACCTCGGGATTCAGGTTTCTGCAGTTTCGGATGTTTTCACCGATAGTCGTGCCGTTTACGGTCATGCAGTCGAGATTCAGCAAATCTTTCTTCGTCAGTTCGTTCATTACCGCATAGACGCCGCCCGCCTCGTTCAGGTCTTCCATGTAAGTAGGGCCTGCAGGTGCCAGGTGGCAGAGATTCGGTGTCTTTGCGGACAGCACATTTGCGATGTCCAGATTCAAATCCACGCCGGCTTCTCTTGCAATGGCGGGCAGATGAAGCATGGAGTTCGTGGAGCATCCCAGCGCCATATCCACGGTAAGGGCGTTCATGAACGCTTTTTCCGTCATGATATCACGGGGTTTTATATCTTTCTCAACCAGCTCCATGATCTTCATGCCGGCATGCTTGGCCAGACGGATACGCTCAGAATAAACCGCCGGAACGGTACCGTTGCCCTTCAGTCCCATACCGATGGCTTCTGTCAGGCAGTTCATGGAATTAGCCGTATACATGCCGGAGCAGGAGCCGCAGGTAGGGCAGACCTTCTCCTCATACTCGCAAAGCTCCTCCATAGTCATGGTGCCCGCCGCCACGCTGCCTACGGCCTCGAACATGGAGGACAGGCTCTTCTTCTGACCGTGGACGCGCCCTGCCATCATAGGGCCGCCTGACACGAAGATGGTGGGGATATTTACACGGGCCGCGGCCATCAGGAGTCCGGGTACGTTCTTGTCACAGTTGGGGATGCACACCAGGCCGTCGAAACCGTGGGCCAATGCCATGCACTCCGTACTGTCCGCTATCAAATCCCTGGTCACCAGGGAATATTTCATGCCCACATGCCCCATGGCGATGCCGTCACACACCGCAATGGCCGGGAACATGATGGGAGTGCCCCCGGCCATAGCCACGCCCATCTTCACGGCTTCCGCAATCTTATCCAGATTCATATGGCCGGGAACAATCTCATTATAGGAACATACGATACCGATCAGGGGTCGCTGCCGCTCCTCCTCCGTATATCCCAGAGCGTTAAATAAACTTCTGTGGGGCGCCTGGGCGGTACCTGTTTTTACCGAATCACTTCTCATGCTTCTTACCTCACCTTTCTAAAATGTAAATTATTATACGTGCAAACGGCCTTGCAATACCTGCATATTCTTCTTCCTGCGCCTCACGAAGAGAGCCCTCATTGGAAGCAATGTAAGCCTCCTGCCCCGGGGCTGTCTATAGAGCGAAGCAAAGTGCTCTGTTACTGTCGTCGCTTTCACTCAGCTCTATTTTCATAAACTGTCTCCATGAAATCGTGAGGCAGTTACTTCCTCACTATCCTCTCTGCCAACAGGCTGCCCATCCCGCTGCAGCCTACCTTCTCGCAGCCCTCGGAATAGATGTCCCCGGTGCGGTAACCGTCCTTCAGCACCTGTTTCACGGCCTCCTCAATGGCATCGGCCTCCTTGTCCAGGTCGAAACTGTAGCGCAGCATCATGGCGGCGCTGAGCACCGTGGCAATTGGATTGGCGATGTCCTGTCCCGCGATATCCGGCGCGGAACCGTGGCTTGGCTCGTAGAGACCGAACTTGCTGTCGTTCAGGCTGGCGCTTGCAAGCATGCCGATGGAGCCTGTGACCATACTTGCCTCGTCGGAAAGAATATCCCCGAACATATTTTCGGTGAGGATCACATCGAACTGGGCCGGGTCCTTCACCAGCTGCATGGCGCAGTTGTCCACCAGCATATGCTCTAGCTTCACCTCCGGATAATCCTTCGCCACTTCCTCCACAACCTTTCTCCAAAGCCTGGAAGAATCCAGCACATTGGCCTTGTCCACACTGGTAACCTTCTTCCGGCGCTTCCTGGCAATGTCGAAGCCCTTGATGGCAATGCGGCGGATTTCGTTCTCGTCATAGGTCAGGGTGTCGACAGCCTTGCGCACGCCGTTTTCTTCAACGGTTTTTCGTTCGCCAAAATACAGTCCGCCGGTCAGTTCCCGCATAATCAGCATGTCGAAACCAGCTTTGCTGATTTCCTCCTTCAGGGGACAGGCTGCTGCCAGTTCGTCATAGAGCACCGCGGGCCGAAGATTCGCGAACAGGTTCAGAGCTTTGCGGATGGCCAGAAGCCCTGCCTCCGGGCGCAGGTTGGGGGGCAGCTTGTACCAGGGGGATTTCGTGGTGTCGCCGCCGATGGAGCCCATCAGCACGGCGTCAGCTGCCTTTGCCTTCGCCACGGCCTCATCCGTCAGAGGGACTCCGTGCACGTCAATAGAAGCCCCTCCCATGAGGATATCCTCAAAGACCATCCTGTGTCCATAAGTTTCCGCCACCTTCTCCAATACTTTCTTCGCTTCTCTTATAATCTCCGGCCCGATGCCGTCGCCGGGAATGCATGTGATATGTAATTCCATTCGCTTCATTTCCTTTCTTTTTCGTTTTTGCCATAACTTTCCGTGCATTATCAGAAAGCGGGTGCAGCTTCCCTGTTATTTATTCCTCACCTGCCGCGTCACCGTGCAAAAGCATTTCTTATTATAATAACTGATATAAGGGCAAATAGCAATAAAAATCTCAATATTGTTTCGTATCCTTTCGATAACACATTACTATTCATGGTCAAAATGAGTTTATGTAACACAAATAGACCGGTATTTCGCCGGTTATTCGTTTCCAGATAAGCCTCATGCTTTTATGACAGGGAATTCCGGGAAAAAACAACCCTCACAGCATATGTCTGTATATAGGCATACGCATGAGGGTTGTTATCTAATATATCCTGAGCATTTCATCATTCATCCAGGTACAGCTGCACTCTGTTCTGTGTCACCCCGGCCACTTCCTCCGCCGTCTTGCTGCCGTCATACAAATAAGCGGCCTCTTCCGTCATAATTTCCAAAACAGTATGTTCTGCGCTCCTTTCCGGACTCGCGTTCTCAATCAAAGAATAGATTAATTCCTTTTCCTCCGGTGTCATATCCCGGTAATTCATACTCGTTCCGTCTGCAAAACAGGCTGCCCCCCTGTTTTCCTGCGCGCCTGTTTCAGTGGAAGCTTCCTGCAGTTCCCGTTCGAACACATCGATCCTGGTAGGGAACCCTCCTCTGAGTACAGAATCATATGCCTCTTCCCCCTGGGTGGAGTGGAACCATTCCAGGAACTTCCATGCATTGTCTTTATTCTGAGAATTGGCGGATACAGCATATGCATCCAAACCTGTTATCACATGATCCGGTTCCTTTTGAGGTGAAGGGTAACCGATACAGGTATATTCGCCGCCAAATGCTGCTTCCAGCTCCTGCAAATCAGTAAATCTTCTTATTTCTCTGACCGAAAGTAGCGCTCTCCCTTCCCTCAGCCATTCATTTCCATAAATCCAGCATTCACTTTCATTAAAATTATCAGGCAGCTCTTTTATAAAATTCAGAAAATCAATATATCCCGAAGAGTCAAAATGAGCTTTACCCTTGTCTATAAATTCTTCCAGCATATTACGGATACAGACATCAAACATGTAAGAAGATGGTCTGGTCTCAAACACCATCATTGCATCCGGGTGACTGTTAACAGCCGTCTTCAGACCGTCTATATCCCATCCCGCCGTCGCCCCTACAACCTCCGGGCTTCCTGCTATGGTCTGCAGTTTGAAATATTTCGGAATCGCCATAATCTGTTCCTGCCAGATGCAGGTATCCAGCGCCTGCCTGATGAAATCTTCCTCTGCATATTCACGGCTTTCATCCAAATAACCCGATAAATCCGCAAAACACCCGCCTGCAAATAAGCTTTCCCTGTCATGAAAATCATCCAGATCACATAGATCCGGTCCCTTTCCTATAGAAATATCAAGCTTCAGAGCTTCAAGCGCTTCATCGTAGCTTCTTCCGCCGACACGGTAATTTATAATGCTTACATTGAAATCCTGATTGTTTCTGTTAAAGCTGACTACATTGTTTAACAGATCGGTGCTCGGATAAACTGTCCCTATCGTCACTACCTCCTTCACCGGGCACTCTGCAAGAGGTTTTGGAGTCAGCAGCGCCGCTTCCGTAGTTTCCTGTTTCTCATCTCTGGAAAACAGAAAAATCCTGCCATCCTTCAACTCCCCTATGACCTCAATGCAGGAGGCATCGTAAATCTGACTGTCCTGTAAGTCAAAGAGAGGCGTGAGTTCTTTATCTTCACAGTTGTATTGATAAACTGTTATATCGTCGCATATAAGAAAGTCTGCTGTATCTCCTGTTGCAATTGCGCTTAACGTACTTACAGGTACAGAATATGACTCTGCCCCCAGACCGGCCGTCTGGAAACTGACCGGTGTAAGCCGATTCGTATACATCTCATATACATATATCGTTCCGCTGTTGCTGCATACAATATCTGTCACCGTTTTTCCGCTTAAATCTATCCTTCCTGAAGCTTTTCCCTGTTCGTCAAAAAGAAAAATCTCCCCGCCGGCCAGCAGACAGCATCTTCCCTCTCCATCCGCAACAAGTCTGACATCCCGGTCTCCTTCAGGAATTGCCATATCCGGAAACTCGTTAGAATAAATTTCATTCCCTTCGGAATCCACCTTATACAGACAATAGCCTGAATCAGAAACTTCCATGCCTGTTTTCAGCAATACGATAACCGAACCATCCTTCAACGGTACGGCTGTCAGCATTCTTCCATCCGCATCCGCCCTGTCCGACATGTCCAGAATTACTCTTTCTTCTCCGCCGTCAGAGATATATGCTGTCAGCTGACAGTCCGTTATATAATATCCGTATCCCGAGCGATTTCCTCTGATCAAATAAAATGTATCATCTATAAAGCCGACACTCTTGGTGGTGTATGCACCATACTTCTCTGATGTATCAGCAAATTCCGGAAGATACCGCATCTCCTTATAGGCCATCCTCTGCGCAGTATCTGATTCAGCACTGCTGCCGGATACCCGCCCCGGGCCGCTTCCCTGACTGCCTGTCCCGCAGCCGGTAATTACCAGTGCAATACAGAATATAACTGCTGTTAATATGTTGAATACCCGATGACATTTCATATATTTTTTCAAAACCCCCTGTTTAAGTAGTTTTGTAATAAGGAACTGTTCAAAAATTATTTGTGATTTATTTGCGGCATGATGGTATAGTTC
>CAJUFB010000098.1 GCA_910585805.1 uncultured Acetatifactor sp. | reverse complement strand
AGGTTAGACCCCCATTAGCAGAATCTAACCTAATACTTATCTAAATGACATTGGACTGTGAATAGTAACGCAATTCCGGGAAAAGGGAAATTGATTTGCTTCATCTCCCTCATCGTCTGCAGGTACCTGGAGAGGAAGCCGGACAACCGCTGCACCGTCGGCCAGCTCATAGACACGCTGCAGGAAATGAACTTCCAGGCATAAGATTTCCCTCGATTCCTGTCTTTCGCATTACGATTCTCTCGCTTATGATTTCCTCTGCCTGGCCTCTACGATTGCTTTCAAAACACATTGTATCACCACAAAGATCAGCGCTGCCACCGGCCATACCATCCCGGCCGTCCTCCAGGAATCCCCGCGAAATCCCCATGCCAGAAATACAGCCGTCACCAGGCACCAGTACGCCCCCGGGAAAAAGGAAGTTTTCCGTTCAACCGCCTTTTTCTCCGCTGTATAATCTCCTTCCTGAAGCAGTTTATCGTAGCTTCCCCTTATGCAGCCTGCCCACACGAACATAAGGACTGCCACGGAAACCACCGCAAGCAGAATACACACGCCATATATATAGACGATATCCGCCGCGGAAAACGCCGCCATCATCATCAACGGCACCACTCCCAAAATACAGAGCACGGTCCCGGACGTAATGCACAGATTATAAATCCCTGAAAATTCCTCCTTCTTCTTCGACGCCATTCCTTTCACACCGTATTGAAGCGTAATAATTTCTTTTTCTATATATTCATATCTTTCCAAACGGTTTTCCGCAAATACCAGCACTGCCACACCGACTGCCACAAGAATAAGCAAGACCGTTACACCCACGCCCCCTGCCATATCCTCTGTGATTGCCATATTGCCAAACTCACTTATCCCGCTCAGCAAAATCAGCGGGATGGGTGAAAGGACGCAGAGCGCCGTGGCCAAAGCCCTGGGGATTGCCAGCTTTCTTTCCAGGTCGATAAAGCGCCCCGCTTCTTCCATGGAGACCACCTTCACATCCGCTTCCTCATATTCTTCCTCCCGGGGAACCACCTCGGCCTCTTCCTCATCCTTCAGCAGCCAGTCCGTAGTGACGCCAAAGATATGGCTCAGCTGGATAATTTTATCAATGTCCGGGAGAGACGACGCGCTCTCCCATTTTGAGACGGACTGCCTGGATATGTCCAGCTTCTCCGCCAGTTCTTCCTGGGACCAGCCCTTCTTTTTCCTCAGTGTCATGATTTTTTCCGATAGCATCATATCTTTTCCCTGCCGCCCTTATTTCATTTCACTTCCCATCATGCCGGATGGTTTCACAGGCACGGCTTGTCCTTTCTGCGCTTCTGCGCCTTTTATGACATAATTGTCATGTACTATGACACACACGTCACAATGCAATACCCGCATTACCATGTCTTCTGTCGGAAACGAAGAACTTGCTTCCGATAAGGCATCTTGTAATGTTCCGCTCAGTCCGCTGGCTTGCAACGCCATGTCATTTCACATGCTAATCATAACAGAAATGCCGGTTGACAACCAGCAATTGCGCTTGGAAATTTGTCAACCGGCAGTTGCAGGCGCTTTTTGGGAAGAGAAAGAAATCTGCCACAGCACCTCAGACATATCAGGCAGGTTCGCATGCTATACCAGCATAAACTCCCCCTCTACATAAAACACACCGTCTACAAAAGGCTGGCCTTCCGGCCTCTCCAGTCTCCCCCGGCGTATCAGCTCCTCCGCCACATGCCCGATCAGTTCTCCGCAATAGACAGATATCCACTGATTAATCTGCCCATGAAGGCGCGTGGGCACAAAGCTTTCAAAGCTTTTCCTCACGGAAAGAATCCAGTCACAGAGCATGGCATCCAGCTTCTCATCCTCCGCTTTGTACGGGGCACAGAAATCTTCAAACTGCTTCCGGGTAAAGCAGGCAAAATTCAGCACATACCCTCCGTCCGCTTTCCTGACCAGATGATTTTGCACCAACCGCGCCATATCCTCTTCGGCAATCAGTCCCTCCGGTACGGTGCCGCCAGGACATTTCTGCGGGATTCCCTGTTCCGCAAGCCACGCGATCCCGCCGCTGCGGAACACCCGGCGGTCATAAAACCGGTTGACCCAGTAAAAATACATATGTCCTTCCCCGGTGTCGTTGACATTACAGCCGGTACTGTACTTTCCCGGCTCCTCATTTGCATCCGAGGACTCCGTAACGATAAACCACCCATGCCCGCCGTCCTTTCTGGGCGGAAAGTTTCCGCTGGAAAGATGCAGACGATGATTCTTCAGCGCTTCCAGCTTCTGTCTGATCAGATAAGGAAGCAGAATATACCCCAGCCTCTCCATACCGAAATCACATCCGTAAAAACCGATTTCCCCAAGATCCCTCTCCTGCCAGAGCAGTCTCTCATAGTGATCGGCAATGGCCCTCACCATCGGCTCCTGCACTGCCTCGGTATCGGCACGGTCCTTCAGCCGGAAAACAATGAAATCTGTCGCATATTTATTTCCGTTTTTCCGAATAGCATCTCCATATTCAAGTTCCGGGAGCACGTCCTCAATATAAATCGTGGGAATTCCCGTACACATGCTGATTTCTTCCACTGTCAGCGGCTTCTCATAAGCTGCCTTGCAGATGGCCCTGGCAATCTGGCTGTGCAGATACCGATGGGAATCCATCGAGCCGTTGCACCCGTACGTATTCCAGTTAATCCTCTGATACACTTTATCCATTTGCTCTGTCCCTATCCTTTCCCGAATTCTGCTGCGCCCTACGTTCAGGCGCCATTTGATTGTGGTTTCCGGCAGGGCATATTTCTGTGCCAGCTGTTTTACCGACATTTCCCCGATATAATAATCCACAAAAATATCCCTGTACTCAGAAGAAAGGGTATGGAGGCAGCGGAATACCGGCTCATATTCCTCTTCCACGGACGGCTCTTCCACCTGCAGGCATTCCTCCGCAACCTCGTACAGCTCCTGTCCGGAGAGAATGGACTGCCGCTTATTCCTGGCGTTGATAAATCGGGCATAGCGGTTGTGCGCAATCCGCCACACCCAGGCTTCCAGCGATTCAATCTGGTATTTTCCGATGCCGTCCAGTATATGCAGCAAAATCTCTCCCGCCAGATCCTCGGCGTCATGCCAGTTGTCCAGGCGATGGTGGCAGAACCGGAAAACCGGTTCTATATAGCGAATAACGCCCTTCTCGTCCATACACTTTTCTCCCGTCTCATATAACCGCCGTAATAAATCCCCGCTTTGTACACAAGCCGTAAGCGAGCAATTTATTTCCGGCAAATACGCTTTTTATACTTCCAACTATAATACCGCAATCATGATTACACTATGAAAGTGCCCGCAAATTTAATATGGATAGGTGAATCTTTTCATTGTTTTACGTTACTTTTTTTCGAAAAATAGCAAATGCTTGTTTTCAGAAGCTGAATAGAATGATATAATAGATTTGTTACCGCCCCGATACTGGTAACAGGAAGGGGGGAGTTGAATATGGAAATGCTGATAGCTTTTCTTATTGCTGTCGTGGCAGGAGTGGTTACCCACATAATCTGCAAATGGCTGGACGGCAAACAAAAATAGCGGTAACTGGCCTGGTTTCGCCCAACCCTAAAGGGCAATAGCACTAAAAAGCCAGAGAGCAGCACCTCTCTGGCTTTTCATTTGGGTTGAACTGGAAATGCTGTTTTTCTGTTCGCCGGTGTTTATTGTAACATATAAATCCGACAATTTCAAGTATAACCAAACTTTTTTAAAATAAACTTTTTTAAATAAACCTTACAGACCTTTTAGAATAAACCATATCTCTGTCATCAAATATGCAAATCAATGTCCTCGCAGCCAAACCTCCGCACCACAATCCGCTCATAGGGCTTCTCATACCCGGCATGGACGATTTCTCCGGCTACCGTGCCGTCCTCCTTAACCGTAAAGCGGTACTGATGATACTTCCCGTCCCTGTAGGCAAAGTCCGCCCCGTTGTCCAGATAGTGCTCGCTGCTTCCCTCCCCTGGATAAACCTCCAGAATCAATGTATCCAGCGGCTTCTCTCCCACATAGGACTGCGGTTCCATGGTCGGGATGATACTTCCGGCCTTCACATAAACAGGACAGGTATCCAACGGCGCTTCCCGCATGATCCAGGCAGGCCCGGTAACCTTCTCTCCGTTCCAGTAATCATACCATACCCCTTCCGGCAGGTACACCATGCGCCGCTTCATGCCCTGAGACACCACCGGCGCCGCCAGGATCCGGCTGCCCAGCATGAACTCGTCATTGCACTGTCTGGCATTCTCGTCCTTCTCATAATGGAAAACCAACGGGCGCATAACCGGCGCTCCTGTCTTCTCCTCTTCGTAAAACAGATCGTAAAAATACGGAATCCAGTGATAGCGCAGCTTTACATACTTCCGGTAGATGTCCGTGATCTCAGTTCCGAACTGCCACGGCTCCTGCCTCCTGGTTCCCAGCGCCGCATGATTGCGGAACAGCGGCGAGAAGCAGCCCACCTGTATCCACCGCGCCAGAAGCTCCGGCGTGGTATCCGAGCCGAAGCCTCCGATATCAGTGCCTACAAAAGGCATGCCGGACAGTCCCAGATTGCAAAGCTGGGGAATCGCCATCTGCAGATGCGCCCAGAGGCTGTGATTGTCCCCGGTCCAGGCAGTGGCGTATTTCTGCGTCCCCGCATAACATGCCCTGGTGATGACAAAGGGCCTGCGTCCGTCCAGCTTTTTCAGCCCTTCATAGGTTGCCTTCGCCATGTAGTGCCCATAGACATTGTGCATTTCCGCATGGGTAGACTGACGGTCTTCATCCGTGAATACCACATCCTCCGGCAGCGGCCCCCGGAAACTGGCCGGCTCGTTCATATCGTTCCAGATGCCCCTGACGCCTCTGTCCAGGAGAAACTGCTGCTTATCGCCCCACCACTGCCGCACCGCCGGATTGCCGAAATCCGGAAATGCCGCGTCTCCGGGCCAGACAGCGTTAATATAGGTCTCGCCCTCGGGCGTTTCGGCAAAGAAGCCGTTCTCCACACCCTCTTCATATACGTAATAGCCTTCTTCCTTCTTCACGCCCGGGTCATTGATGGTCACTACCTTGAAGCCCTTTTCCGCCAGCTGCCGCAGGAAAGCGTCCGGGTCATTGCGGTAGCGCTCCTGATTCCAGGTAAATACCTTGTAATCCTGCATGTAGTCAATGTCGAAATGGATCACATCGCAGGGAATGTCGTTTTCACGCATGCCGGACGCGATCTCCTCCACATCCTCAAGGGTCATATAGCCCCACCTGGACTGATGGTAGCCAAGCGTCCATCTCTGGGGCAGCGGACACCTTCCGGTCAGGTAAGTGTACCCTTCCAGCACCTCCGCCATGGAGCCGCCGGCGATATAGTAATAATCCAGCTTCCCGCCCTCGGCGCCGAACCAGTAGTATTCCTCCGATTCCTGTCCCATATTGAAATAACTCTTATAGGTATTGTCCATAAAAATACCGTATACATGGCTGTCCGTCAGAGTAATGAAAAAAGGGATGGACTTGTATAAAGCCTTAAAATTGTCCATCTGGGGATCCGGATTGTCCGTGTTCCACATTTCGTAATCATAATGACGTTTATCCATAAATCCGGTTTTGTCGCCCAGACCGTAAAAATGGGAGGACCGATCCATTTTTTTCACCACGTCAAAGGCGCACTCCCGCCTTCCCGTCAGAGAAGACTGATGCCCTTCCTCTTCCAGGAGCCTTAAAAATTCGTCGCTGACTCTCTGCAGCTGTCTGCGCTCCCCGCGAAAGTCCGCGCAGGTTTCCGCCCCGTCTTTATCAAAAAAATCCACATAAAAGCCGTCGCTGACTCTCACGGACACTTCCCCTGTATGAATCCACAGCCCGTCTTCTTTTTTCTCCGTGCGGATGTCCACCGGAACGGACTTCTCTCCCTCAATTGCCTTGGAGGGAATGCGTTCTTCCGGCTTTCCCTGGTATACATTGATGATGGCAGGCGTCAATACTTCCACCTGCGCTTCGCCGCCCTGGAACTCCAGGACAGCCGTCTGGTTTTTGATTTCATAATTGATGAGATTTCCTAACCGCATAATTTATTCTCCCAATTTATACACGTCAATGAAACTTGCAGCAAACTACAACGAAACTCTGGCTAACGCTCCGTCCGCGCCCTTACTTCAGGACAAGCCCTCGTATCCTACGGAAATCGCCGTCCATGACACGATAAGTAGGCTCCACCCTGCCGTATTCCTCCGGGGAAATCGCAGTGTGGATATACAGCGAGTCCATCCCCGCCTGCTTCGCCCCGGCAATATCCGCGCTCTCGTCATTGCCGATCATGATGCTCTCCGACGGCTTCAAACCGTACTGTTTCAGCAATTTTTCAAAGAATGCCGGTGACGGCTTCTTACATCTCTGTTCCGATGAGATAAAAATAGCGTCAAAATAAGGGGTAAGCCCCAGCATCTCTATCTCCGGCCTGGTGAAATCCGTCTGAGCATTGGAAAGTAAAAAAACACGCTTTCCACGTAATTTTAATTCCTCCAACAGTTCCCTGACTCCGTCGTATACCCGCAGAAATTCCCTGGACAGCGCCCGGAATGTCACTGCCGTCATCTTTGCCTGTACCGCGTCGCAGGGAATCTTTTTTTCCTCATATAGAAGCGCAAACACCTTCGTCAGATCCGGCTCCGCATCCTCCGTACCGATCCGCTCACATTCCTGCATCTCCAGGACCCGGAACATATGCTTTAACTCCTCCGGCTCGTAAGAGGCTCCCAGAGCGGAATAAATTTCACTCATTTTCTTCCATAAATATGGATTTTCCTCGTCTGTGCGGATATCCGCCAATGTTCCGTAAAAATCGAAGACATAATTGTGATACATTTCCCCTGTTCCCTTTCCGGACCGACTCAAAGCTGTCTCTTGCAGGCCCCGAGGCTCCGCATATTGCCCAACATTAATTTATACTCACACTCAAGAAACATTTACCAGCTATAATATATAACGAGTGGAGCGCTTCTGCAAAGTCAGGGGCCTGCCGCCTACCTCTATCCATCCTCTTTTACTCTGTCTCTTCCGCCGCGGCGTCCTGCTCGTCCAGCATCCTCAAAGTATCATACACTCTCAGGATCTCCCCCACACTCCATGCCTGGGCAAAACACCCTCTGGAGGAAGTGGGGTTTCCTCCATCATATATCTCCGGAAGCTGTCCGATACAGCCTTCCCACAGAGCCGCCTCTATGCTTTCAAGCTGCTTTTCCACATGCCGCCGGGCCTCCTCCGAATATCCGTTCACTTTCAGATAAGCCAGATAATAACCCCCCAGAGGGAACACCCACACCGTCCCCTGGTGATACGCCAGATCCCGCTCCAGCTGGGGTCCTCCGTATGTGGGATGGAACTCCTCATCCGCCGGGTCCAAGGTCCTCAGTCCGTAAGGGGTATAAAGCTTGCGGAACACCGCTTCCACAACCTGCCTCTCACGCTCCGGCTCCAGCACGGAAAAGGGAAGTGACACCGCCCAGATCTGGTTGCAGCGAATCTGGTTATCCGCCTTCGTCCCGGACAGCACATCCTTCAGGCAGCCGGCCTCCTCATTCCAGAATTTCTGCCCGAAGCTCTCTTTCACCTTCTCTGCCAGTTTCCCGTATTCCCGTTCGTCCTCCGGATAGAATGTCTTAAACTCTTCCATAATGCACAGGGCATTGTACCAGTAAGCGTTGATCTCCACAGGCTTGCCGTGCCTGGGCGTAGGCAGTATCTCTCCCACCCGCACATCCATCCAGGTCACCTGGTCATAATCACGGCCCGCCATAATCAGGCCGTCCTCGTCCATCCGGATGCCGTAATCCGTACCTTTTTGATACCAGTCAATAATCTCCGACATGGTCTGATAGGCGCCCTTCACAAAGACGCTGTCCCCCGTCTTCCTGTAATACTCATAGACGGTAAGGATAAACAGCAGTGATGCGTCCACCGTATTGTACCCCGGCGACTCCTTCCCTTCCGGGAACAGATTGGGCATCAGCCCCTTTTTACAATAGGTCATGAATGTATGCAGAATGCTCTCCGCCGTTTCATACTGCTTCACCGCCAGGCAGCACCCCAGCATGGCGATCATGGTATCCCTTCCCCAGTCCTCGAAAAAGGGAAATCCCGCCAGGATAGTCTGCTTCGCCGTGGAAGCGCGATAAGATATAAACTGATGGGCAGATGTGGAAAGCGTCCGGGCTGTCTCATTCTGAAACCCTGCCCGTTTTCTGATCGCATTCCTGTGCTGCCGCATATCCGCCAGGATTTCCTCCATATCGGGAAGTTTTGCCTTGTTTCCGTATACTATATGGAGTGTCTCATGCCCGCCTGGCGCTACCTTGCAGGAGATGCAGTGGTTGACTGCCGTGGTTCCTGTTTCTCTTCTTCCATCGCAGACATCATATGCATAATGATGGCCGTCGCAGAACACAAGCGGCCGTTCCCGAAGTGTACCATCGGTTTTCACACGCAGCCACTGCCCGTTGGACGTAATCAGTCCGTCTTCAATCGTAAATTTCTGCTCCTTGGAGAGCTGATGTCCCTTGGGAACAAACTGCAGATGCGGGTTCACCTCAAGCGTAATCTCCTCCCCGGAATAATTCCGGATCTCATAGGAGATTCCCACGGTATTTTCCCCCTGCATCAGGGCCATGGTCCGCACCACCTCCACGCCTTTGACCAGATAGGTCCACCGGGGATAATCTTCATATGTAAATGCAGTCTGATAGAGATAGCCTTCTTCCCTGAAAGAGACATCCGCATCATCCTGGCTGGAAATATGAATCGTCTCTCCGCCGATGCGGATGATCTCCTCCAGCCTGTGAATCATGTTATAACGATGGTTGGGAGAATGCAGACAGGCCATCAAAACCGCATGGTCGTTCCTGCTGCAGGAGCCAATCATGGTCAGGGACGAAAAACCCCCCAGGCCATTCGTCATCAGAAAGCAGTTCTCCTCGCCTCGCTCAAATGTCTTCCAATCCTGTTTTCCGTATACAAATTTCATCTGCGTTCCTCCATATCAACCATACTCTTAACAACCGGGCAACCCGCTGCGGCTCCCGTTTTCGGATTTTGCAGCCGCTTTCTTCTTACCGGTCTCTCCTGCTCCTGCAGCCGCCTTCTCCTTACCGGCCGCTTCTGCTCCTGCAGCAGTTTTCTCCTTACCGGCCTCTCCTGCTTTTGCAGCCGCCTTCTCCTTACCGGCCTCTCCTGCTTTTGCAGCCGCCTTCTCCTTGCCGGCCTCTCCTGCTTTTGCAGCCGCCTTCTCCTTACCGGCCTCTTCTGCCTCTGCAGCAGCTTTCTCCTTTGACGCTTCGAGCTTCTCCTTCTCTTCCAGCGCCGCTTTCAGCCGCTTCGTCTGCTCCTCCTTCAGCCTGTTTGCCTCCTCTTCCGGAAGCCTGCTGCTGATCCGGGTGAGCCGGTAGATCTTATCCACCATCTCCTCTGACAGCACGTCTGCATCCATACGCCATTCCCAGTTACCGCCAAGGGTGGAGGGCTTATTGATCCGCGCTTCCTTATCCAGTCCCAGATAATCCTGCAGCGGCGTAATACAGGTATTGGCGGAGCTCATCATCGCCAGGCGCACGAAATCCCAGTATTTTTCCTCATCCGGCGTACCTGCATTGTTCATGTATTCCATGGCAAAGGCTTTGCTCTCCTCATCCAGCCCCTTATACCACTGTACCAGTGTCTCATTGTCATGGGTCCCCGTGTATACAACGCAATTCCGATCATAGCTGTGCGGCAGATAGTCTGTCTCCTCCCGGGGGTCAAAGGCAAACTCCAAGACCTTCATGCCGGGATATCCGCTGTCCTCCAGAAGCTTCACCACGGTATCCGTCAGGAAGCCCAAATCCTCCGCAATGATTCCCTCTTTTCCGAAACGATTCTGAAGCACCCGGAACAGCTCCATCCCGGGCCCCTTCTCCCAATGGCCGTTTACGGCAGTCTCCGCCCCGTAGGGAATGCTGTAATATTCATCGAAACCGCGGAAATGGTCAATCCGCACTACATCGTACAGCCTGAAGCAGTGCTCCAGGCGCTGGCACCACCACCGGAAACCGGTCTGCCGGTGATAATCCCATTTATAGAGCGGATTCCCCCACAGCTGCCCTGTGGCCGAGAACGCATCCGGCGGGCACCCGGCCACAGCCGTAGGCCTGGAATCCGCGTCAAACTGGAACATCTCCGGACTGGCCCACGCATCCGCCGAGTCAAATGCCACATAGATGGGAATATCCCCGATAAACTCGATTCCGTTCTCATTGGCATAAGCCTTTAATTTCTTCCACTGTTCATGGAACTTGAACTGTAGATATTTATAAAACTCGATATCAAAATAGCACTCTCTTCTGTAATAATCAAGAGCATTGGACCAGCGCTTCCGGATATCTTCTGCCCATTCCTCCCAGGCAGCCCCGTCAAAACGCTTTTTCACCGCCATAAACAGCGCGTAATCCTCCAGCCAGGAGGCATTCTCCCGGGTAAAGCGGACAAAATCCGGATTCCGGGCAATATCGCTGCGCTCATAGGCCAGATGCAGCAGAGGGAAACGCTGCTCATACATTTTACCGTAGTCAACCTTCCCTGGATTGTCCCCGAAATTGCAGGCATCGCACTCGTCCTCCGTCAATACCCCCTCCTCAATCAGAGCCTCCAGGTCGATAAAGTACGGATTCCCCGCAAAGGAGGAAAAGGACTGATAGGGCGAATCCCCGTAGCTGGTGGGGGATAACGGCAGAATCTGCCAGTAGCTCTGTCCCGCCTCCTTCAGTCTGTCAATAAAATCATATGCTTCTTTGGAGAAGCACCCAATGCCGTACTTTGACGGCAGGCTTGCAATGGGAAGCAGTATCCCGCTTGCTCTCTTCATACCGATACCCCCTGTTTCCTGTAGTTTTTTACATTTTTTAAGTTCCGTCCATGCGTTTACAGTCTGCTTTCCATGGCAAAGACCTCTCTGCCGCCTCCTATACTGCAGACCACCAGGATTTACAGTGATGCCTCCGGGAAAATACCCGGCTGGCGGTCTGCAGTCGGGTTTTACTGCAAATTCAGCCGGTGCGCAGTATACACTGTCCGCCTCCCCAGCAGCAAACCGCTGTGAGGCGCCACCCGGATACCGCCTTCCGTAATCTCCGCCGGTTTCCGGCAGTCCGCCTCTTTTCCGTCCGCCAGCACTTCCCAGGTTTCGGGCTGCCGGCCGGAAACGTCTTCCGTCCCCATCATCTGTAAATTATATCGTACAAAGGTGCGTTTTTCTGAATTGTCCTGTCCTGCATTCTGTTTCTTCAGACCGGTTTCCGCACCGGCATACTCTGCATCATCCGCCCCCGTCCGGCTCCGCATCGCTGCGCTGTCCGATTCCGCCCGGCTCCGTGTCACTGCACTGTCCGATTCCGCCCGGCTCCGTGTCACTGCACTGTCCGATTCCGCCCGGCTCCGCGTCACTGCACAGTCCGATTCCGCCCGGCTCCCCTCCGCTGCAGTGTCCGGCTCCGGCAGGCTGACCGTGTATTCCCGGTCTGACGCATTATAAACAACCAACAGCTCATCCCACTGCGAAGGCTGTATATCCCTGTTATCCACCTGGAAGGATACCACGCCGTCGCCCTGAACCCTTCCGTCCAGGATACGTTTCGCAGCCGCAGCCGATTTATCGCACAGGCCTGGCAGCTGCTTGCGGAGCCGTATCAGCCCTTTGTAGTACGAAACCAGGTCCCCGTACTCCACTGTCCGGTTCCACCTGAGCATATTGAGCTCCGGTGAAGAACAATAACTGTTGTCCTCTCCCAGTTTCGTCCGCCCGAATTCCTCCCCCGCCTGAAGGAAGAGATTCCCCTGGCAGGTAAAATAGATAAATGCGGCAAGCTTGTTGGCGGCAAGCACATCATCATATTTTCTGTCGAAATCAGCTTTTTCCCGGTGCATGGACAGTACCAGCTTATCCCAGAGGGTAAAATTGTCATGGGCGGAGACATAATTGATAATCTGCCCGCAGCTTTTCGGCTTGAAACAGGCGCCCCCGTTCTTCCATCCGGTCACCGCGTGAAGGACAGCCGTCTCCAGCCCGGAACCTCCGTTGACAAAGCCCGGCTCCCCGGCATAGAAAACGCTTCCCTTGATCACGTCCCTGGTATCGTCGCTGAAAATCCCGATACCCTCGTTCAGGTATCCCGCATTCCCTTTCTGAGCCGCTCGGGTTCCTTTTTCCATAGGGGAATCGTCGGCGCTCCAGGGTTCTCCGTACAGCAGCTTCTCTCCCGGGCCGAATTCCGCATCCAGCTCCGCCCTGATCCGGTTCATCAGCTCCACCGTGAGCAGCCCCATCAGATCAAAGCGAAATCCGTCCATATGGTATTCTTTTGCCCAGTACATCACGGAGTCCGCAATATAATTATCCACCATGGAGCGCCCTGCGGCAATGTCATTCCCGCAGGCGGAACCATTGGCTAGGCTGCCGTCCTCCCTGTAGCGGTAGTAGTATCCCGGCACCATCCGCTGCAGCCAGGAATCGGCCTGGTGAGTATGATTGTAAACCACATCCATGATAACCCGTATACCGTTCTCATGCAAGGCCTGAATCATCTCCTTGCACTCCCTTATCCTGACTACGCCGTCATTCGCATCCGTGGCATAAGAGCCCTCCGGCACATTATAATTCACCGGGTCATAGCCCCAGTTAAACTGTCTTTCGTCTCCGGCTTCATCTACAGAGCCGTAGTCAAAAAAAGGAAGCAGATGCACATGGGTGATACCCAGTCTTTTCAGATATTCCACACAGGTGGGATAAGTTCCGCCCGTCCCTTTCACGGTAAAAGCCTTATATTTCCCCCTGTACTCCCCGGGGATACCGCTCTCCGCATCATAGGAAAAATCCTTGATATGCAATTCATAGATAATCCGCTCCCCGCAATCCTCCGGTGCCCTGTCCGCTTCAAATCCCGGCGGGTTGGTTCTGGACAAATCGACTACCATGCTTCTGCCGCCATTGCAGTTACAGCCTGTCGCATAAGGATCCGCAGTGCGGGTATCTTTTCCGTCTATCCGAACCGTGTAATCGTAGTTTATGCCGTGCAGATTTTCCGGAAATTCAAGCTTCCATACGCCCTTTTCATCCGCCTGCATCTGCCTTCTGAGATAAGACTCTTCTGTAATTCCGTCTTTATACAGGCGCAATTCTATTCTTTCCGCAAACGGGCTCCAGACTTTGAACACCGTCCTCCCATCTGTGCAGCATGCACCCAGGTCTTTGCCGTCATATCGAAATTTCCTGTCAAACTCCTCACTGGCGAAAAAAGCCATATTTTCAGCTATACTCTTATTCACGCTACCTCTCCTACTAAAAATGCCGCTGCAATACAATATGAAAGGTATCTGCAGCAGCATCTTGATTTATTTTACATCATTCCATATATAACTGTCAAGCCAAACACCCGGCCGTCATATTGTATTTATCATTCTGCGTCTCGGGATTTTCGTGCAAATTGCACACGAAAACGCCTCGCGGAGGCACCGGGTGAACAGTAACTTCTGCGTTGCTGTTCACGGCGCTCACTACAGCATTATGCGCATACATTATAGAATACATACATTCTATTTAGGAATTGTCGGAAAATAACTGCTGCAATTGCTTCAGGCAAAAGCCC
>CAJUFB010000097.1 GCA_910585805.1 uncultured Acetatifactor sp. | reverse complement strand
AAGCTGTTTTCGCGCCACAGAGAACCTCCCCCATGGCACCCGCTCCCCCCGGATAACCAGGCCGAGAAATGACCAGCGCCTACCTGGAACTATTTTGTCCCAGGCGATTTTTAGCGCCGCGCAGCGGGTACATAATAGCCCAGCCAGGAAATGTCAATTGCTAAATAAACTCCCCCGGTGCAAGCACTCAAACATCGCAAGGGCATTTGCCTGATGCTTCTCAGTAGCAGGGTATTCGCTCCAACCTTGCTGCACTCGGTGCCAGTTTACGCGATACAACCATCGGGGAATGTACCCTCAATGATTCAAAACAGCCGCTGCCCCGTCCACTATCCCAGTGCATTTTCAGGCACATTCCTTTCCCGGACGGAAATCCTCCCACCTTACTCTGGGCGCCGGGCGGGGCAGCTGCGGAACAAAAACAGGAGGACTGACCATGTTTGATTTAAACGAAATCAGAAAACGGGCACAGCAGGCCAGCGAACAGGCTGCGGACAGCATGAAAAAGACTTTGGATAAAAGCCAGGAAATCCTTGACGGAATCCAGGTTCCGGATTCTGAAGACAGCCCGTCCGTATCTGCCGCCGAAGCGGAAGAACAGATTGCCGCCAACACCCAGCGCCAGGTGGAAATCCTCGGCCAGATGTTCCCGCCGGACAGCATGGCTCAAATGGCTGTCAATGAGGAACTGCTGCAAAAAATGGTAAACGACAAAGTGGCCGAAGCCACCGCATCCACCGCGGAGGGCATCATGGGGCAACTGTTCGGAGAGGATATGGGCGTCCTTGCGGCGGCTCTGGAAACCCTGGAGCTGGAAGATGCAGAGGAGGAGGAAGAACTGTCCTTTAGCCCGGAACTGGAAGAAAGCCTCTATACCACCCTGGAAGAAACAATGGCCCGAATCGAAGCCATGCCGGAACCGGAGCCCATCCCCTATCAAAAAGACGACGCAAACTGGGAGCAGTTCGGCATCCTGCTGTCCGGCATCCTGTCCACCCTTAACAGCCACAATCTGGACAGCATGGACGTGGAGGAGCATATCCCTGTCATGGAGCAGAAAGTCGTGTCCCTCGTGCGCCGCTCCTGGGGCATAGACGGGCGCAGCGACCTGCTGGATATGATCCGCTATCTGGCGCAGGAGGGCTATATCCTGCGGTATCAGCTTTATGGCGAGGCCGCTTCTCCGGAGGAGCTGATGGACGAAACCATGGACGAGGACGACCGTGCGTCCGCCTGCCGGGCATGGAGATTCGCACAGCGGTATAAGAGCCGCTATGCCCCCGGCTTTATGGCCGGATGGGATGTGGGCAGGGCGGCGATGCTGACCCGCTGGGGGTGCTATATAGGCTGGCTCACGGAAAGCGAAGCCGTGGGCATCCTCTGGGACCTCTCCCACAAGGCTGCGGAGGAACTGCATAGCTGGCGGGAATTTGCCCAGTCCTATCTCTTTGGCGGCCTCATGTGGAAACTGCTGTGCGGCGACAGTTCCGCCGCAAGTTACCTGGGCTACCTCGCAGATGCCGCCACCGACCTCCTGACCGGAAAGGCCGGGCAGGGCAGCGGCCAGTGGCGCAATTGTCCCTGGCCTGCCCAGAGGAAGGTCGGCTTCACATTATAACTGCCGATTGCTAAGGCTTGCCAGGAAGGCTCTTCTTCCTTCTTCCTTCTTCCTTGCAAGCCGACTCACGAGCGGAAGATGCCGGGGACGCCGCGGCATCTTTTTTTCTGGATGGCAGGCTCCTGGTTCTCCTGGATTTTCTCTTCATGGAGCTTCTGCAGCTCATCCACGCTTCTCTCATAGCTGTATTCCTCTGCTGTCATGTGTACCTCGCACCAGAAGCAGGTTGCCGGATTTTTCCGGAGATACCTGTGCCTGAAACTACAGTCGGGCTACTCTTCCCTCCCCCATAGTTGTCTTTCAGCACGGTATAATCCGGGCGGTTCTCCACCGTGTAGCCTGCCGCCAGGAGCCCCTGGGTCAGCAGGTTCTGCTTGAATTTTTGTTTCTCTTCCATGCAGCTCTCTTTCCCGCTGATTTACAGCTGTATACTGTCCGGATCCAGCGGAACGCCCAAAATGATAATGACAGCAGGCTCCCATGGCTGTGGAAATGCCTGTCCGGACAGGAAGCCAGAATGCCTTTCTCCGTCATCTGGCTGGCTTCCCGTTGATCCTTTCACTTATAATATCTGCACCCCAAAATGCACGCTGATCTGATAAACGGCTGAAGCCTTTTCCTGCCCCCTCGGAAACATCCGGCACATCCATGGAATGCTCAGCAGACCATCCTGCCTTTTCCATCAGGTTTTGTATGTTTTTCAGCAAAGTGGAAATCCTTAAGTGCGTAAATTCTTTTCACACCTACCTCTTTTAAAAAAAGTACATAATCCGTGTCTCGTGCCAGACACCAAAAACTTGCAAACCTACAGTCTTTTTAAACAGGAATGCTTTTTATCTATTTCAAACCCGTTCTTTTTGTAAAAATTTAACGTACTTTCTTTATTTGAACCGGTTTCCAGAAAAACTTTATAGCATCTGCGTTCCCTGGCTATTTCTGATGCTTTACCCAGCAATGCCGACGCATATCCCTTATTCCTGTAATCGGCATGCGTAACAACATTTTCAATCACTGCAAAAGGTCTGACATTATGTGTTAAGTTCTCAATAATCGCCATTTGTACGGAAGAAACAACTTTTCCGTCTTCTTCTGCCACCAGTAAATACATACTTTCATCTTTCTCAAACTTATCAAGAAGATATTGCCATAAACTCATATCCTGTTCTTCCTTAGGTGGATACTGGGTTAAGTATCTAAAATACAAAACCTTCAAATCATTTGCGTCTGTTCGTTTTGCTTTCCTGATATACATCATATATTTTCCTCCTATACCTGTAAAACATGCCATGCTTTATGTCTACCGTATTTTCCCGCAATCCGGACTCGATGGACGGCCTGTTCTTCACTATATTCCGGTTCCGCCTTCAAGTCTTTGCTATAGCAGGCACAATAATACCTGGAATATAGCTTGTCGATTTCCGCTGAAAGGGCTGGATTGCCCTTATCCTGATATGGATGATTGGCAAATCTTGCGAAAGCTCTGATTATACTCTCTCAATCACACAGCTATGTTCTTTCTTTTTCGCATCATAGCTGATTCCGACTATTATTACCTCGCCGTCGTAGTCCCTCAAAACTGCGGGATAATGCCTTTCCTTAATCTGCCTGATTGCGGAGCAATTATTCGCTCCCTCAGAAGTCTTATTCCATTTCAGCTCTACGACCAAAGCCGGAAGCATTGATTTCCGTTTCGGAAGATACACAACATCCGCAATCCCCCTGCCTGACGGAAGCTCCTCCACTTTCAGATACTGGTCTGCCGCTGCAATATACGCAAACTTGATCACGTACCGCAGCGCCTGCTCATCATTATAATAAGCCGGCGCATACTGTGTGTCACGTATCTCTTCTATAACCTTTGCCACCGCCGTCCCATTGCCAGCGATGGTATCCTCCAGAATAGATATGGCAAACCGGAATTACTGAGGAAATGCCTCCAAATAACCTACGCAAGTCTGTTGCAGTATCTACAGATTTTATCAGGTTTACTCTAAACAAAATGCGTAGGTTATTTTCCGGCAGTTCCTGATCAAAAGAATCGGCAATTCCAGTTTATCCAAACGGCATAAACCATTCGGGCACTAAATGTAACAGTACAGAATAAGAATTGAAAAACTGCGACATATTAAGATATTTAAAAGAATGGCTGCGTATGGAGGTACTGTAATAAATATCATGGGAGCGGCAGACGCTAAAAAGCATCTGCCACGTATCCAATGGAAATACTGCCTGTTACATTTTCCAGATCACCGTCTTTTGCCCTGAGAAACAATTTATAGGTTCCGGGTTTGGCAGGTGGGCCGAACTTCATACTTGCAACGCAATCCAACGATTCCCCTTCCTGCCGCTGATTCGATACGAAATAATACACGGTGTTCAGAAGTTCGTCTTCCGGTTCCGCAAAGCCCACCTGCATACAGTTTCCCGTTTCTGCATGAACGGCATACCAAAATCTATCCCCCTCAGACAGGGTGTATTCCCCCAGCCAAACCACTTCCCCATCCGCCACGGTTTCCAGATTGACCGGGATCATCTTTGGGTACCATGTTCTGCCTCCGCCGGCATTCTGCCCATTGTCGGCGTCATCCGCATCACCGCCATCCTCCTCGCCCTCATCATCATCGTCATGCTCCCTGTCCTTCGCATCACCGTCCTTATCCTCTCCATCTTCCCTGTCATCCTTTTTGTCGTCTTCCTCCCTGTCGTCCTCTCCAAACAGTTCAGTCACTTCCGCATCCGTCATATAAGAAACGCCGGTAATCTGGTCATTCTCATCCCGGATGACCCTGATATTGACGATTCCAGCCGGGTTCATGTCCAGAGTGTAGAAGGACTTGTCGGCCCCCCGGATGTCCAGAAAAATGTTGACTAGCTGTCCCTGGTAGTAATAATTTTTCCCGTCCATGGCAATGCCTGCGGCCTCATATTCTGCTTTCTGCGCCTCTTCCCATTCTTTTTCCTGCTTTTCCTTCCGTTCGTCAAGTTCGTCCCCTCTACCCATGGTATTATACAGCACAGACTGAAACCCCCAATTCCCGTCCTCCAGGGCTTTATCCAGCCATTCTTCCAGCGTCTCCTCGCTCATGTACATGGCCAGGACGGAAAACCAGGCAATGCTGCCATCCTCATAGCATTTTTCCGCATAGCGCCGGATCAAGGCGCAGTCCTCTTCCAGGCACCCCATCGCAGTCCCCCAGAACCCCAGCTTGTTATCGGCATAGATCCGATCCAGCCACTTGTCCTGCTCCTCCTGGTCCATTCTGGAGAATTCGATCTGAAACAGCGGCAGACTGCCAGCCTCATAGCAACGCTCCGCCTCCGAGGAAAACCCGCCGTATTTTGAGTCCGAAGCCTCCTCTTCCTTCCAGGCATTCTGCCACCAGTCTTCTGCCCAGGGTATCCCCTGCCCTTCGTTCTGCCACAGTTCTTTCCATTCATCCGGGAAATCCGGGGAATCCAGGGCATCCAGGGTATAAATCCCCATGACGCCGGAGCCTTTTCGCCTGACCTGAATCATATTGGCCCCCGCGCCCTCTGTATAGGTAAAAGTATTCCCGTTTTCCTGAAAAATCTCCGGCTTATATATCTCGCCCCAATCGCCCTCATCAATGATGGTGGTGGTGGTATTTCGGAAATCATCTTCGGAAATCAGCTGGAAATATCCGCTGTCAACTGTAGCGGCCAGGGCTCCGGAAAAGTCCTCCGGCAGTTTCAGAAAGACAGAGGCCATACGGAAGCTGCCGGCAATATTGCCGGATCTGATCATGCCGCAGGTCAAATGCCCGCTGTACACGCTTATACTCACATTGCCGTAATCCACATCCGGAAGATACAGCCTGATGGTCTCATCGTTTGTGTTTGTGCCGGTTTTACAGGAGACAGAGACATTCCAGTCGCTGCCCTGCCCGTCGATTGCCACTGCATAAACATCGCTGTTGTATTCGGCCGAAATTTTTCCATCCGCCGCCGGCAGCACATTCACGGCAGCGCTGCTCACTGACAGTGACAGCGTGGGCCTGCCGGCCGGGTCAAAGGGCAGCAGGAACCCGCCGGTTATGTCCGACAACGAGAATCCGCCGGTTTCATCCGGCATAAACGCCTCCCCTGCTGCTGAGTCCGGCGGCGTGCCCGGAGAAGCCGCCCGGGCCGCCTGAGCGATCCCCGCGGCGGTTCCCATGGTATAGACACCTACAAAAGCCGCTCCCAGGACCACACACAATGTCAGCGCGGCAGTGGCCATCCTGACTGCCTTCGACGGTTTTGTAAACTTCATGATCGCACCCAGCCTTTCTTTCAGCAACTGCTTATTTTCGTTTAAAGTGACTGCTCCGGTGTTTTCCCTGTATTTCCCCACTGCCGCCATGGCGTCCAGCAAGGTTTTCCCATAGTCCCGGGCGCTGTCGCCTCCCGTTTTTGCCAGAACGGCTTCATCACAGGAAAATTCGCATGCTTTCGTGATTTCCCGGCTCATAAGATGCACAAGGGGGTTAAACCAGTGCAGACACACCGTAAGCTGTACCAGCCATTTGTAAAACATATCCCGCCGCTTGTAGTGGATCAGTTCATGCAGGACGATATATCGAAACTCTGTTTTCCCATATTCCGTGCCCGGCAGCACGATACAGGGACGGAAAAAGCCGGTCAGCAGCGGCGAGGAAATCAGCGGATTAACATACAGCTCCACGGGCTTTTTCACGCCTGCCTCCTCCGCGATCACGGAAAGACGGTCTAACATTTCCATATCGGAAACAGGCGTCACCCCGGCTTTGATATATCGTGTAAAGCCCTGATAGATTGTCACCTTCCGCATCAGCAGCCCCGCCGCGGCTACAAGCCAGATCAGCCAGACATGCTCCGTCAGCAGAGCCCCCATATCCTGAAGCGGGCGGAAAGTTGAAGTCTCTTCGGCCGAAGTATTCCCGTTTTCGATATTCTGCCCGGAGCGCACGGCCGGGGCGGGCAGGTTTTCCGGCATGTTTTGCGGAAGCTGCGCAGGCAGAGGCGCCGCCCGGGTGATGGCCTGGTCCACAGCTTCATAGGTTTTCCCCAACAGATTGGTTTCCGACCCGAAAGGGAGCAGCAGCCGCAGAATGACCACCAGCCAGATGTAATACTGCCATTGCCGGCTGAGCTTATCTTTCAGAAAGCGCTTTCCTAACAGCAGCGCCAAAATAAGCAGACCGCCGGAAACGGACATGGACAGGAAAATTTTAAAAATCTCGTTCATCGCTTCTCCTTCCCTTTCTCCAACAGTCTTTTCAGCTCCTCGTATTCTCCGTCTGCCAGCAAATCGCCCATGATCAGATTGGAGACCAGGCCCTTGGCGCTTCCCTCATAGATTTTATCCAGGAAATTTTTCGTCTGCGTTGTCTGGTATTCCGTTTCGGAAATGAGGGTGGTATATTCGTTGCGGCGTCCGATTTTTCTGGCATCCAAAAAACCTTTGTTCATCAGCCGCGACAGGAGCACGATGAGGGTATTCTTCTGACACGGTCTGCCTCTGGACGCCATTCCGTCCATAATATAGGAAAACAGCGTCACCTCCTGGGGATTTCCCCATACAATCTTCATAATTTCAAGTTCGGCATCGGATAGCTGCTGTACCATGATTTTGCCCTCCTTAATGTATAACATGATGTTGACATTTAAAATATAACACAGTGTTATTCTTTTGTCAATCCCATATTTATACTCACAAACGCAAATAATTGCCGTCTGCAGAATATAACGAGTGAACGCATCGCGGCAATCCGGAGCTGAAAGCGGCAATTAAATGCGTTCACAAGTATAACAAAAGGGCGGACCGCTCTTTGTTGAACTCAGGCAGTTCGCTGACAGTGTACAGGGTTACGGTGTCCCCCGGCACGGTGCATTCGCCCTCCGGCGGGGGAACCATCACCAGCCTGTCCTTTACCACGCTCTTGCGGGCCAGTTCTTTCAGCTCCGCCCCATCTAATGATTTACAGCATGGTATCATCCCGCAGCACTTCCGCCAGGCTGATCCTGCGCACACTCCGCCACCCCAGATAATAGGCCAGGGCCACAAAGCCCAGGATTGCTGCCATAAACGCGGCGATGGGCACAAACGGCGCCTGGGCAAAGAACTCTCCCACTCCTATATAGCTCATCTTCAGCATGAGTCCCATAACGATTACGGCCAGGGGCACGGTAATCAGTACCGGACGGCCTGCCAGAACCATTGCCTCGATGCGGAACATTTTCCCGATATTCTCCGGCGTCAGTCCCAGGGACATGTACCTGACAAATTCCCGTTTTCTCTGGCGCACAAAACCCAGGGTATTGGAAAACACATTTCCGATACCGATGAGGGCAAGCAGTCCGCAGAAGCCGCCGAATATAAGCTTCATCCCCTGTATCTGCCTGCCGTTTACCTCATATTCCTGAATCCGGTTCTCGCTCTCCGCCGCATACTTTCCGGCAAGCAGACTGTCAATCTGCTCCTGTAGGGCGTTTAGCTGCTCCAGGGTGACATTTTCACCTCCCAGGACGCGCAGATACAGCGTGTTCTCTCCTTCTCCCAGCTGCCCCCGGATATCCTTCCACAGAGACATGGGCAGAAAATGTACCAGCTGGTAATAATCAAGCTTCGCATACTCCTCCCGCAGCAGGGGCACCTCCGCCGTATAACACAGCACCGGAACCTCCGCCGTCATTTCTTCGCTGCCCGTCCGTCTTAAAACACTTACTGCTCCCTCCCCGGCACTGTCCGCGTTCAGATAAGGCAGCTCCTTTACATGCCGGAAATCGGGATCTGTCACATCCCGAATCACGTTCCGTACCACGGCTCCGTCCAGTCGAGGCGGAATGCCCAGCTGCCCACAGTAGTCCAGGAAACTGCTGTCATCCAGTATGACAAGGGGCGCATTCACCGTCCAACCGTCATCGTTTTGGGTCACCACATTGGGGGAAGCATGGGAAAATCCGCCGAAAGCTTTCATTTCTCCGCTGATGTCTTCCTCTGCGATCCCTCTCTTTGCCGTGGCTTTCTGATACAGCACGGCATTCTCCACCCCGGGAAGGGCCCGTATTTCCTCGATCTCTTCAAAAGCCGCCCCGTCCCCGTCCCGGATGGTAACCATAATATCCCACACATCCCGGTACCGTTCAAAGTACGTCTCCCTGGTGCTGATGTCCGAAGTAGTGACAAAGCATTCCATCATGGTAAAGGCCATGAAGGAGAAAACCAAAGACAGGGAGGCCGTCCGCAGGGCTTTCCGCTGTGCTTTCAGGGCATTTCCCGCCAGTTCCCCTTCCACGCCGAAGAGAAGCGCCAGGACAGAGGACTTTTTTCTGCGTTTCAGCTGCAGTTCCCCTGTATTTCGAATGGCCTCAAGAGGAGAAAGCCTGCTTAATTTCCCCGCAGGCAGCCATGCGGAAATCCATATGGTGATCACAGTCACTCCCAGCGTCACTCCCAGAACCAACGGGTGATAGCCGAATACCGCCTTGTGCCTGCCCGGCATGTCGCTTCCAAGAAGCAGATTTGTCATTTCCATGATTCCCATGCTGCCCGCGATTCCCAACAGATTCCCCATCAGAACCGGCAGAACACATAATCCCGCCGCCTCCTGCAAGAGACAGGACCGGATCTGCCTGGGTGTGGCCCCGATACTGGAAAAAATCCCGAACTGATGGATTCTGGCGTTCATGGACAGCGCAAAGGCATTGTGTATAATGACAATCAGGGAAAAGGAAGCTATGCCCGTCACCAGGAGAAACAACGGAAACAGAAGCCTGGGCGCAGGGTCCGAAGGATGGCGGACCAGGTACATGGCCAGGAGTCCATAGTGATAAGCGGTCTTTTCCGGGGAAGCCCCTGCCAGTTCGGCAATGCGGGGCGTATCTTTCAGCACGGCGCCATATCTGTCAAAAATAAGGTCGATTTCGATTTCCGCTTCCCGGGCTTTCTTTTGCGCCGCATTATTTGGCTGCTCATTATTTGGTGGATTGCCCTCTTGCGTCTCATGGTTTTGCAACTCATTATTTTGCGGATTTTCCTCCTGCACCTCGTCATTTTGCGCTCCATGGTTTTGTTCCTCATAAGAAGCGCCTCCGGCAGTCTCTCTTACTGTGATATCTTTCACACTTGCAAAGTTCCTCACGGCTTCTATGTCCTCCGGAGTGAATTGTCCTGCTATCCTGCTGTGCCATCCGCCCTCCTCCAGAACAATGCGCTCTACCTCATATTTCCACAGGTTATAGAACGTACCGCACAGAAGGGCCAGCAACAATGCGGAGATAAATGCCGCAATCCTGACGGATATACCGGAAAAACGATTGTTTTGTATATAACTTTTCGAATATTCTTTCCACATATTTTCTCGCTGTCATATGTTACAGAATGACCGGAAATAGCTTGTGCGCCTGATCCATTTGCTCTTTCATGCAGGTTTTTCATTAAAAGTTGATATATGCCTGAGCCGTACAATCCAAAACCAGGATTCTGCTGTTCTGCACAAAATTTCCGGTGTTTTCCAGAAAATTGCCGGAAAACAACTCCTCAGGAGCTGTTGACAATTCCTTATGACAGCGGTTTCACCTCCTTCCCTCTGCGCTCGTCTCTGATAATGCGGCCGTCTTCTATGGTTATGATGCGCTCCGCATCCAAAGCCACTTTCTCATCGTGGGTAATCAGCAGAATGGTCTGCTCCAGATTACGGTGGGAAAGCTTCAGCATGTCCATAATCTCCCGGGAATTTTTCTGATCCAGGTTCCCTGTGGGTTCGTCCGCCAGAAGCAGCGCCGGACGGTAAATCAGGGCGCGCGCAATGGCTACCCGCTGCTGCTGCCCTCCGGATAACTGGTTGGGCAGGGCGTCAAGTCTGCCGGAAATCCCCAGAGAAGCAACAACTTTCTCGAAATATTCCGGGTTGGGCTTCTTACGGTCAAGAGCCAGGGGCATACAGATATTTTTCCGCACCGTAAGGGTGGGAACCAGGTTGTAAAACTGATACACCAGTCCCACCTTTCTGCGCCGGAAAATCGCCGCCTCCGTCCGGTTCAGTCCGGCAAGGTCGGTTCCGTCTATGACCACTTTCCCGGATGTGGGCTTGTCCACTGTGCCCAGAATGTGCAGCAAAGTGGATTTACCGGAGCCGGAAGCTCCCATGATGGCTACAAATTCTCCTTTGCTGACTGACAGGTCTATCCCGTCCAGTGCCTTTACCTGATTGCCTCCGGAACCGTAGGTCTTCCGGAGGCCTTCGCATTTTAAAATCTCCATCCTGCTTTTTCCTCGCTTTCTGTTTGTGGTGGTAGACTCGAAAAACGCTTCGCATTTTTCCTCGTTATTTAGACTCGAAAAACGCTTCGCATTTTTCCTCGTTATTTAGACTCGAAAAAACGCTTCGCATTTTTCCTCGTTACAATAAGAAAGTTGCCGGGGCAACTTTCTTATTGTATATTGTACCATATGAAAATTACAGGTTGGTGACTGGCGCATAATAAAAAGCATCCGGAACTGTTATTTTCCAAATGCTTTTACCCGCATCATAATCAATACTGGTATATCTGCAGAACCTTTCTCCAGAACTGTAGTCTAACGAGTAAACACATCAGCAATCCAAAGCTGAAAGCGGCAGTTCAATGCGTTCACGAGTATAAATAGCAGTAACCCGCTTCCCAACGGCGGTACGCCATCTTTGGGAAGCGGGGTTTGCGGGAAATTCGTATATCTTCACAGACTGGACCTTCTGTCACAGCATACCGTCTTTCAGCACATCATGGTCTCTCAATACTTTCTCAATGACAGTTCCCTTGATGAAATGAAGAAGCGGTTTCTTTAATGCGTTCAGCGGTCCGGGCAGTTCAATCTCCAGAGGCGACTTGCCGTCCATGAGTTTGACGCTGCTGTCCAGAAGCTCTCTGATATCATAGACGCTGCCCCACACCTCGGGCACGCCTCTGTCCACACCCAACAGTCCGTATACGGCTTCCATGGCGGTTCTGACAGAGTATTCCGTGGTGAATACGGTATCTCTGGGCGTCTCCGTGAACTGTCCCAGAAATGCAAAATTGACACATCCGTCAGGTATTACATCCGGGCGGTCTCCCTTGGTTCTGGGCATGAAGAACGCTGTAATGTAAGGCATCATGGTGGGAACGCAGACGGCGCTGTGTTCTGCCAGTTCAGGGATTTCCTCCACAGGCACGCCCATGTGGTACAGCCATTCTTCCGTAATCTCCCTGCCGGTACACTCCCGCATGGGTTTCTTTACATAATCGCCGGGCACATCCGTGAACAGGCCGTATACCCAGACGCAGACCTTATCCTTATCCTGCTCCTTAAACTGCCCCTGTCTGTTGATGGTCCAGCTCAAGAGCCAGGAGGAATCCTTGCAGCTGACAATGCCGCCGGTGACCACTCTGCCGCTCCTGGGGTCGCGTTTGCAGATATTGGTGATATAGGGAAGGATCCTGTCATCCAGTGTGGTAATGGTGGCGGATTCCCAGTTGGTCTTTCCCACGTCGGAGCAGAATTTTTCCGGGTGGCCGAAGGAAGGATCCTGCCTTGCAATATTCCGCCACAGGTTCCAGCAGCCGCTGGTCCGCACTTCCGCGTCGCCGTTGGGCGCGTGGTTCTGGTCCCCGTAGATGGTGCCCTCCGTACAGCTTCCGTTGGTGACGAACACCAGGTCGTTTTCGGTGAGAACAATTCCCTTTTCCACGCCCTTGACCTTGCATTCGATGGCTTTTGCCACTTTTTTCCCATCTTCTTTTTCAAAGATCACATTGAGCACTTCCGTGTTGAACCGGAAGTCCACACCTGCTGCTTCCAGGTACTTCTGCATGGGCAGAATCAGGGATTCATACTGGTTGTATTTTGTAAATTTCAGAGCGCTGAAGTCCGGCAGTCCTGCAATGTGGTGTATGAAGCGCTGGAAGTACAGTTTCATCTCCAGGGCGCTGTGCCAGTTCTCGAAAGCGAACATGGTTCTCCAGTACAGCCAGAAAGTGGAGTCAAATACTTCCTCGTCAAAAACGTCTTCAATGGTCTTATCATACAGGTCTTCGTCTCTGGTCATGAACAGCTTCATGATCTCCATGCAGCCCTTCTGGCTTAAGTTGAATTTCCCGTCTGTGTGGGCATCCTTTCCCCGGTGCTCAGTGGCGCGGCAGAGGGAGTAGTTGGGGTCTTCCTTATTCAGCCAGTAATATTCATCCAGAACGGACACACCCGGCGTCTCCAGGGAGGGAATGGAGCGGAACAGGTCCCAAAGGCATTCGAAATGGTTCTCCATCTCCCGGCCGCCCCGCATGATATAACCCCTGGTGGGATCAAAGATGCCGTCACACGCGCCTCCGGCAATGTCCATTGCCTCCAGAATGTGAATATGGTCTCCGGGCATCCGGGCGTCTCTCACCAGGAAACATGCTGCCGCCAGGGAAGCCAGGCCGCTGCCTACAATGTAGGCGTTCTTGTCGTCTACGCCTTCCGGTTTCCGGGGACGGGCGAAAGCCTCATAATTGCCGTTGGAATAGTAGATGCCTTTGCTGTTTTTCTGATTTTTGCCGATTTCCGTGTTGCGGTATTCCTTCCGTTCTACATGGGAAGCAGTCTTTTTATCTTCTGTTTTACGTGCGTCCTTATGCTTTTTTGCGACGATAGCCGCTGCTCCTGCGCCGGCTGCCAGCGCTGCTCCGATTGCCAGGTTCCTGTTCTTTGCCATTTTTCAGTTCCTTCCTTTCTTATCATTCACTCTGCCTGTCTGATACAAGCGCATCCTCTGCATTGATACTTTGGTTCTTTCCTTCCAGGACCGCCGCCGGGATTGAAATCGCTGCGGCTGTTCTTTATGATGGTATCTTAGCACTTTTTTATTCTTTTTCCAATTTACAAAACAGCCCAAATGATAAAAAACCTGCCGCGCTGCTGGCTGTTATACTTTTCCAAAATTATTAAGAATTTATAAGCAGATAACCAGCACCGGAAGAGATGTGCTGAAATTGGTCACATATCCGGCAGAAACGTACTCACCCCATAGACAAATACCGCACAGACCATCTGAACCACATAATACCCGGAGAAAATTCCGAAAAAGAGAGGAAGCCCTTTCTTCCATCCATAATTCGTCACGGTATTTAAAGCCAGAATCAAGCAGAACGTAGATGCTATTTTAAGGCAGGCAAAGCACCGAAAAGGAACATAAATAGGAACGCTAAAAGTTTTTTCTGTCCAGTTGTGCTGTCAAAACATGTTTTCGTGCAATCGGTATTAGAC
>CAJUFB010000096.1 GCA_910585805.1 uncultured Acetatifactor sp. | reverse complement strand
ACTACCAGAATAGGAGACTAATTATAAGACGCCGATTATTTGCCGCTTACTTATATTTTACTGAAGTAAGTTCGGAATTCCTGAATCTTCTATACCAAGAAGGGCTGTCACCCCGGTGGCAGCCCTTTTACCTGCAAATCTGCAGTTTTTCTGTAAAAATAATGATCCGTGTCTTTATACAGTTCCCGGCCGAAGCCAGAATAAAATCGAAGACTCACCTCCCACAAAACAGTTGTCCCGGTCAAAATATGCGTGTATAATAGAAGTACAAACAACTAAATCAAAAGGAAGGTAATTATCATGAAAACAATGAACCGCAAAAAGGCCTGCGCATTTTTACTGACAGCGCTGGCTCTTTTCACGGCTTCCTGCGCTTCTCCCCAATCCGGTGAAGAACGCAGTTCTCAGAACGAGAGCAGCCAGGAAGAATCCGGCAGCAGAACGCCCGGCCGCCTGGGAGGCGGCGCTCCCACTTCAGAACTGACAGAGCAGTACGACAGTTTCGCCCAGGCCCATGACGCGTTCACCACTACCCTTGCACGGGAAGACAATGACAGCTATTCCATTCCCGAACCGCCTGAAGGTCTCTTCGACCTGGTTTCCTATCCCTCCAAAGTGGGGGATCTGGCCGCATATGTGTCCAGCGACCCCGGCGACGGCCAGAAGCATCCCATGATCATCTGGGTGGTAGGAGGCTGGGGCAACGGCATCGACGACTTCCCCTGGTGTTATCCGGAATGGGACAATGACCAGACAGGTTCCGCTTTCTGGCAGGCTGGCCTGCTTACCATGTACCCGTCCTTCCGGGGCGGAAACGGGAATCCGGGCAATTACGAAGCCCTGTTCGGCGAGGTTGACGACATTGTGTCCGCATACGAATACGCAGCCTCCCTGCCCTATGTAGACCCCGAACGCATCTATCTGGGCGGTCACAGCACCGGCGGCACCAGGGCTCTGCTTGCCTCCGAATACACGGACAAGTTCCGGGCGGTTTTCTGCTTCGGTGCCGTAGACGAAATAAAATACCATAACAACACCCAGTTCACTTTCGATACCACCATCGAGGATGAATATGTCATGCGCTCCCCTGTCTACTGGCTGGACAATGTGAAAAGCCCCACTTTTCTCATTGAGGGCAGCGAAGGCAATTCGGCGAATCTGACCAGGATGCTGCAGGCTTCCGATAACGACAAAATCAGCGGCTACGTCATCGAAGGCGCCGACCATTTCTCGGTGCTGGCCCCCATCACAAGGGTTCTGGCACAGAAAATCCTGGCAGATACCGGCGCGGAGCCCAATATCTCCATCACCCAGGAAGAACTGGACTCCGCCATGGCACAGGAGCCTTCTGTCCCCCTGCCCGCGATGACCACACGCACCCTGGAGGAAATCGGACTGTCCTTCTCCTGCCCTTACCTCTGGGATATCAGCACTACGGACGACGATTCCCGACTGGCTCTCTATTCCCGCTATGATGATGACAATGCGTGGGACATGGCCGTACTCTATCTCACCGCGTATACGCCGGAAGGTGACGATGACCTGCAGACTTTTGCCGATTATCTGGTACAGGAAGGATTTGAGGTTCGGGAACTTACCCTGGGAGGCCTGCCCGCCGTTGACGGCACTGCCACATTGCCAAATGATGACGGGGAGCTTTTCTATCAGCGATACGTATCCGTTCTGAATAACTCGACAGGTGTGGACTTTAGTTTCATCGTCCATGAAAGCTATCTGGAAGAAGCGGAACCTGTATTCCAGGCTATCATCGACAGTATTGTACTCGACCCGGCACAATAAAAACAATCTGTCCGGCATTCCGTGCCGGACAGCCTGTTCTTATCCCCGGAACCGGTCCAGACAGGCATACAGCTCCTGAATCCTGGGCTTCGCCAGTCCGCAGGGCACATAGGAACTGCTGAAAGGCTGCCACCCCTGCTTTTCCCATGCATTCCATATCACCTGCACGGTCTGCCGCACCGTCCTTTTCCCGTCCATAACCTGCTCCAGTCCGTAGCGCAGCATATGCGCCAGTGCATTCACCTGTTCCGGATCCAGCAGCTGCTCCAGGTATCGTACATTGACTTCTTCCCTGTCCAGAGAGAAAGACTCCAGTCCAAAAGATTTTGTCTTCATGTGCTCATGACGGCCGTCCCGCTGTCCGCCGCGGCTGTCGCCGTCCCGGCCTCCTCTTCCGCCTCTGTCTTCTCTCCCGTTTCCCCGGCGCATCCTGTCATCTCTGCCGCCGCGCTCCCCGAAATTCTCCGGGCACTCCATACCGCCACTGCCTCTTCCCCGGCGCATCCCGTCATCTCTGCCGCCGCGCTCCCCGAAGCCTCCCCGGCGTTCCAGACCGTCACTGCAGCTTCTGCTATCCATGCTGTCGTCTTCCCCTTCCTGCCCGCTGCCGCCGTACCCGATGTTCCTGCTCTCCAGTTCTCTGCCGTCCCATCCCCGGCCGCGTCCCTTCTGAGTTTTCCGGAATGCAGGGAGCACCCGGTTGAATTCCGGAACAGCAAAGCCCGGCGCCTGTACCCTGGGTGCGGTATGCCCTTCACACATCTCCTTCACCCGCTCCGTGATATCCACCGGGCGGTAACAATCCATCATCAGGATATGGTCCGCGATATAGAAAAAGGCTCCCGAGCTTCCGGCCACCAGGATAGTGGAAATCCCCGCTTTCTCATACAAATCCCCCGCCCTCTCCAGAAAAGGCGTAATCGGCTCCTTATCCCGGCTGATTACCTGCTGCATGAACTCGTCCCGCACCATAAAATTGGTAGCAGAAGTATCCTCATCAATCAAAAACAGCCTTGTGCCGGCTTCGATTCCCTCCACCACTGCCGCCGCCTGAGAAGTAGAACCGCTGGCGTCCTCAGTAGTAAATTTTGTGGTATCCTTCCTGTTGGGCAGGTCATTGATGAAAAGGGATATGTCCACATTCCGGATGGACCTGCCGTCCTCCGCCCGAAGCTTCAGGGCCGTATCGTCAGTGAGTACGAATTCCCGTCCGTCTCCCTCTATATGATCGTATACTCCCATCTGGATTGCTTCCAGCAAAGTGGATTTCCCGTGATAACCGCCTCCCACAATAAGCGTAATGCCCTCCGGAATCGCCATACCGGTGATTTCTCCTCTATGAGGCAGCCGGAAAGTCCGCTCCATGGAAGCCGGGGAAGTAAAGGGAACGCTGTCGGCCATGGGAAGGTCCGACACACCGCTCTTTCTGGGCAGAACCGAGCCGTTTGCCACAAATGCCACCAGTTTCTCTTCCTTCAGGATATGGCGCACTGCCTCCTGGTCTTCCGCCAGCTGTACCACTCTCTCCACCTTTTTTGCATCCAGCCTGGCATAAAATAAGCTGTTCTCCACACATCGGGGCAGAAAGTCAAACAATATCTTATCCAATTCTCCCGCATTGATGGTGCGCCCGAAAGCCGGGAAGCCCACATGGAAACGCACGGTCAGGCCACCTGGCGTAATCTGGCAGGCGCTGCGCTCCAGAACCGCCTGACCGCAGCGGCTGACGGACAGCAGGCCGCTTTTTCCTGACCCCTTCGCTTTGAAATTATACTGTTCAAACTGCTTTGCCACCTGTCTGGTCAGAAAATCCTGCAGTGCGATACGGGAGCAGTCCTTCGCATAGTAAGCAGCCGGAAACTTCGCCAGCGTGTGGGGTATCTCCACATGCAGGCTGGAGGGAGATGCGAAAGGATCTCCCTGCACATGGTCGATGACCAGGGTGTATCTGTCAAATTTCCATGCGCCAGCCAGGGATTTGTAGGCCGGATAGCCTTTGTGGTCTATGGAGCGCAGTAAAGAGCGTAATTCGTGTTGTGTCTGCATGATCGATCGTATTCCTTTCCTTTTCCCAATATGATTTCTGCTTTATTTTCCATAACGATTCGTTGTCTATTATATCATGTCTTTTCTGAAATTTCACCTGTTCCGGCGGTAAAATATTTCCACCTGCAAAAGAAAAACCGCGCCGTAATGAAAAAGCGCCTGCCATGGAACCGAAGTTCCAATTGGTAAGCGCTTTTTCGTTTCTACCTTTTTCAGAATGCTTTCCACCGGTGGGGGAGATTAAAATTTACATTAATTTTGTGTCCGTCCGGTTTCCGCCTGACGTTCTCTCTTCCCAACCAGAGTTCCGGTTATGGCATCGAATCGGTATTCTTTGCCTTCAATGGTCACTGTGCCCTTTGCCATGGTACCAAAGATCTCGTCAAAATAATAAGTTCCTTTTTCTGTGGTATGCCAGCCTTTCACCATACGACCATTCTCATCATAACGAACCCACTTGCCGGTTCCGTCTTCATTCTCCGCCCAGTCCCCTGCAAAGGAATCCTGATACACATCCTTGTTCACTGCTATTTTACCATTGTCCACGGCATCCAGCCAGTACCATGCATCGGAAATGGGATCATAGATTTCCTTGCCTCTTCCCTCGGTTCCCTGATGCACGCCGTCTTCATACCAGAAGCGGTCGCCTTTCTCCGTATTGACCCATCCGTATGCTTCTTCCCACTGGCAGGGTTCTCCGGTGCCGATACCGGTTATCCTGTCAAAATAGTAAAGAGCTCCTTCAATCTCTACGTAGCCTTTTGCCATGGTACCATAAATCTGATCAAAGTACCAGGTTCCCGCTTCCGTGGTATCCCAGCCTTTTACCATCTGGCCATTCTCGTCATAACGAACCCACTTGCCGGTTCCGTTCACGTTCTCTGACAGGCTTCCGCCTGCAGATTCCAGATAAACATCCTTGTTTACTGCTTTCCTGCCGCCATCTACGGCATCCAGCCAGTACCATGCATCGGTGACAGGGTCATAAATCTCCTTGCCTCTTCCTTCGGTTCCCTGTATCTCCCCGTCCTCATACCAGTACTCATTTCCATCTTCGTCCTCTTCCCACTCGCCCGGTAATGGATCACCAGGTTCGGAAGGCTCCTCGGTGGTTCCGGGTTCTTCTGTTACACCAGGCTCCTCAGTTGCTCCGGGTTCTTCCGTCGTTCCAGGTTCCTCAGTTGTTCCAGGTTCTTCCGTTGTTCCAGGTTCCTCAGTGGTTCCGGGTCCTTCCGTCGTTCCAGGTTCCTCAGTGGTTCCGGGTTCTTCTGTTACACCAGGCTCCTCAGTGGTTCCGGGTTCTTCCGTCGTTCCAGGTTCCTCAGTGGTTCCGGGTTCTTCCGTCGTTCCAGGCTCCTCAGTGGTTCCGGGTTCTTCCGTCGTTCCAGGCTCCTCAGTGGTTCCGGGTTCTTCCGTTGCGCCAGGCTCCTCGGTTGCACCGGGTTCTTCTGTTGCACCGGGCTCCTCGGTCGCTGCAGGCGTAACCTTGACGGTAGCAGTGGCGCTCTTGGTAGGATCTTCCACTGAAACAGCCGTCACTGTCATTTCTGTAGCCGTCTCGTCGCTTCCAAAGAACAACTGCCCGTTCCCAATCATAGTCTCGCTGCTGGTATTACCAGAGATGCTCCAAGTCACCTCTTGGTTATTCGCGCCTTCCACAAGAGCTGTAAACTGCCCTTTCTGGCCAGGATTTCCGTCCACTTCCAAAATTTCCGGCATAATGCTAACCGTAATCCCCGACTCCGGATCCACTACTCTGAATAGCTCTATCTCGAAAATTCGGATTGTATCCGGTCCACCCCACCAGTTATCGTCTGCGTTAGTCACGACAAAGCGCAGGATCTGTACCTTTCCATCTACTGAAATTTCATCATTTGTGATATTTTGTTCGTTTTCCGTATATTCCTTAACGGTTTTCCAATTACCATCGTCTTCCATAGCAGCTATTTGCTCAGTCTCATTCAGCGCCAGGAAAGCAGTCTCGGATATCTTGCTGGTATCTAATACCTGCAGTGCAAAATCATTTGTATTAAACCGTTCATCCTCAGGAGGTATACCCGCACCCGCGTGGGTAACCTTCAGTCGTTTCACCTCAGAGGGCCTAGCCAGCTTGAATACAAGCCAGTTGGGAGTTTTCTCACTACACCATTTTGTCCCATAATCACCATCAAAGACATTCTCCGGCCCCTCATTCGCAACAGCAGCATCTTTTACGCCAAGAACCTGTGCATTCCCGGATGCAAGCTCAGGTTCCCCGTACAGCTCAACTTCATACAACCGCACAGTAGCTCCCCAACCTGTATCATCCGTCTTGCTGATATTGAGTTTGAAGATACGCCCTGTCACAGCATCAAAGTCATCTGTGGTAACGTCATCCAGGTTGTTGGTACGCTGGGCCAGCGGCTTCCAGTAAGCGTTATCAGCCAGCAGTGTATTCCTTTCTGACTCTGACTTAGCCAGCAGCTCTTCCACGGTAATCTTGCTGGTATCCAATGTATAGAATTCATATGCCGACGTATTTATCTTACCGGGCGCCGGGGAGTACTCATTATTTGACCCGGCATGGTACAGCTTCAATTGAGTGATACCCCTATCCTTGCCGGTATCAAACGCCACCCACTTATTATTGCCGTCCACACACCATTTCCCTGTATCAACATCCGTAAAATTCCTGTCAAACAGCTTATCAGGTCCCGCCGTGTCACTGGCGCCATTGGTAGCAATAATCACAGCATTATCAGAGTAGCGCACAAGCTCTCCAACCTGTCCTTCCACTACAATAGCTACAGCGCTTCCAGAGAAGTTCACATCCTCCACAGACGTTGCCGTGATGGTCAGCCTCTCGGCCGTTTCATCTTCCGCCACTTGCAACACGCCTTCCTTCAGGGTGGTTTCCTCGCTGGTATTGCCGACCAGCGTCCAGGTCACCTTCTGACTGGGCCTCGGCTCCGCCGTCGCGCCAGCGACTACAGCGGTAAACGTAGCGCTGCCGCCCTTTTCTACCTCTTGCTCCGCAGGGCTAACTGTCACGCCAGTAATCTCAACTACCAGTTCCAACTGCCGCACAGCAGCCTCCAGTGCAATCCTGAGCTGCTCTACCTCGTATGCGCTGCTGTTTCTGCCTTCCACCGCAGCCCTGGCCGCATCCAGCGCTGCCTTAAAGACCTCATAGCTGGATACCGTGTACAACTCTTCCTGATATGCAGCCTCAAACTGGTCGCAAAGTTCCGCCAGCCGCTGGGCGTTGCCCACGAACCGCAACGCTGCATATGCATCAGCTAATTCCGCACGCGCAGCCTCTGCCTCTGCAGCAGTAGGGCTTCCAGACGCCACAGTCCTGGCCGCGGACAATTTTTCGGCAAGCACTGCCCATGTCTCAGCGGTACAGTTCTCCTCCTGGATCGCCTCACATTTGCTGATCAGCTCTTTCAGACCTGACAGATCCGCGGACAAGCTCATGGGATCTCCATACTCCTGTGACAGGCGTTCAGAATCTACCTTGCCCTGCTGATGTACTTCATAATATACCTTGCCGCCTCCTACTTCCAACGGCACCCGCTCTAGCCGAATGACACCGTTCTTGGCAGGGAGGGAATGGAGAATCGGATAATCGGCATCCTCAGACGCAAATATCTTGATCTCGGAACCATCCTCCAGTCCAGTAGCCGTCATGATTGCATACTGCTTGCGCAATTGGTTTCCTGCAGTAGTACGCACCAGGGTCACGTTATCGGGAGATTTCGCAACTTCTCTTCCCGCCCCGGGTTCCGGCGCATAGTATACGCTTGCGCGGCGTGTGCTTAAAACCTCTGGACCAGAACCGTCCAGAACGTCATAATACAGGCGGCCACCCTCCGGATTCAGCTCCAGTCCGGAGAATCTGGCAATCCCTACGGCCAACTGCTTATAAGCTTCATCTGGCTGCACAGCCTTCACCACTGCAATCGGCTCCGTGCTGTCTATGCTGTCGTACAGACGCACTTTCCCGGTGTCTTCATGGAATACGCCATTATGATCGCCATAGGTCCCGGAAGAATATTTCATAGGGACATTATTTATAACTACAGTATCATTTGCACCCTCGCGATTCTTCACCGTCACGTTCCTGGCATAAGGCGAAGAGCTGTTGCTCAGGCCCGGATATCCCTTCTCAAAAAGCTGGAATTCGTAGATACGGATTGCGTGCCAGGCCGAATTGTCGCTCTTAGTCACATTCAATTTCACATAACGCGCCGTGATAGGCTCCGCCAGAACACGGTCCGTGATATCCAGCTTATTATTCTTTACCTCATCCGCCTTCGTAAAGGACATACTCGCTACTCTGGCGCGTTCTCTATCGTTATCCCCGGTAATCAACGGCTCACCGTCATCGGGAGCATACTGCAGGTCAAACTCTACCGTATTCATGTCCGGACTCTCGCCTGCCCCCGGACAGTTGGCATGCCAGACCACCCAGCGCTCAAATGTCTTGTCTTCACCCAGGTCAATAACCGCATAAGCCGAAGTTCTAGTCGTACACCATTTACTGCTGGGGATAACGCCATCCACCAGCAAATGCACAGAACCGTCATCGGTAGCTGCGACACTGGCAACTGCGGGGCGTTTCAGGGCAAGGTTCGGTCCCTCGTCCCAGGCATCAACAAAGCCATTCTCCACCACATCAGGCCAGCCAATGGTGAATCGGGTCGCCTCCCCTTTGACACAATTCTCGGTATAGGGGATAACCTCAAATTTGCAGACATCCTCCTGACCATCCCTGTTAAGGGTTCCCAGGTAAAAAGCCGTATTGGGGGTGGCCCCTACAAATTCCCGGGTTCCGTCATCATAGACACGGAAAATCCGGTACATAAAGGCATTCGCCGCCTTCTCCCAATATACACGGGCTTCCATAATCTTATCCGTAGGATAAATCACCTCGTCCAGCGTCACATTGGAGACAGCACCCGGAGCGCTCTCGTCCGTTGTGAATCCCATCTGCCCCACATTGATGGCATAATCCTCCACGCCGTCCGGCGCTTCAAACTTCAGGGATATTGCAATGGCCGTCTTGCCAGCGTCCTCCCCGAATCCATCGATAGAAGCTGTGGACCAGCTTCCATCCGAAGTAATGTTCAGAGGATAGAACTTAAAATTCTCATCAGCGTAGGTATCCCCAAAACACAGGCCCAGGGAGACATTCACGCCCGCCTTCGGCGTCTTATAAATCATCTTAAATTTGCTCTCTGAAGTAAGCTCAAGCTGGGAGCTGTATAACTTCACATGGTTGGCCTTCCCCGCGTCCATAGAACCATAGAATTTCAGGGAAGATCCTGCATACCAGGCGTCGTCCAGATCAACCTTGGCAGAAAGCTTCTGGCCTTCGGAATCAATAATCCACCGCCAGGTAGGAAGCACATCCGTCAGGGAACGGTTATACCATCCGTTCTCCTTGCCCACCACTACGCCGTCTTCATAGAATTGATAACCGTTTCCAGTGGTAAAGTTCGTCACAAAATCTGTGCCGATCACAGGGGTACGGTCAGCCACCAGGTTAGCAAACCCGCAGAATTCATTATCCGGACGGTAGTCGGAGGAAGGGTCGTACTTCGGCCCTACCCACAGCCTCTGATCTTCATCGTTCAGGAAATCATCCGAACTGGTAGCGGAAGTCAGGGAACATGTGGGCGCCAGAATCCCCAGGCTGCATTTCAGGATACCGTTCTCGTCAAGTCTCGTCTTATAGCTGCCGCCCTTGGCATTGCCGGACATGGGCCAGTATTCCCAGGTGGAATGGATATTCCAGGGATCCACGCCGCACGCCTCAGCCGCCTGGATTGTGCTGTCCACATAGCCGCCTCCACTCATATCCAGCCACCACTCGTCGGTAATCCGGGTGTCCCCGTCCTGCATCCAGCTTTTGATGCTGCCTTCAGTTAAGCTTCCCGAACCATTGTACCAGGTAATGGTAAAATTGTCCGGTTTATTTTCCTGCAGGTAAACCAGGAACTCTTTAAAACCCGCAACACTGCTCCCGGATTCTGTATTGAACATATAACCGTCAAATCCATAGTACTGCGCAATCTCTATCAGCTTATCCGCCGCCGGGTAGCTGCCGTCTGCGCTTTTCTCCACCATCTCTCTGACAAATTGGCTTCCATATGTAGAATCCCCCCAGGGGAGAAAGATGGTTCCGGTAGCAGGCACCCCATTGCGGTGGGCGGAGTCAATCACCTCCGGGGAGGGAATCGCGACAGGGCCTTCCCCCGAAGAACCCCCCCAGAAATTATAGGTGTCCACATACTGGAAATTATTAAATGCATATACGAAATCCCCGTCTCCACCCTGGGATGCCGCCTGACTCGCCCTGGCGTTGGCCATGGCAAGGGGATACACCTTTGCGTCCCTGGAGGCCAGCGGATTGACATTGGGTCCCATCCAGCGCTCCCGCAGCGGAATCGAGCCGCGGTTATAACGGGCGTCCGGGTCGTTGTCCGGGCTCCAGTTCTTCAATTCGTCAATCTGGAAACAGCTCCCGTAAGGCTGCAGCGTCTCATTCCTGTAATAATACTCGTTGGAAATCTCCAGCGGCTCAGGCCAATAGCCCAATGTCGCCCCCGCTGCTTCCACCTTCCCCATGCCGCCGTAGGATGGCACTACCATAGACGCGGCGCAGAGTACGGACAATAGCTTTTTTAAGCGTTTCTTCTTCCTCATTTCCTTCTCCTCTCTTTATTCGGGATTTTCCCGATTTTTACGGCATCAATCAATTTCTCCGGCGCCGTCCTGCCTGAACCTGCACCTTCTATCCCGTTTTCCTCCTTCACTTATATTTTCCCGAAGCGCCCGAATCTGTATGGCTTTCAGGATTTTGTTTCGATTGCCATTCAAATGTGTAAACTGCACAAACAAGCTTTCATTCAACCGGGCCGAAACAAATCATCCGGTGATCAAAGCCTTCCCGCTTTGTACGTATTGTGCATCAGCAACGCGCCACTTTGCATGGCAATCGTGATTTTCACAAATATTTTTTATTGTCTTTCCTCAATCTGTCCATTTATTATTCTATATTTTTATACTGTTATGGGAAAGTGTACAGATGATATTTTATAGTATGAAAAAGAATCCCATCTTTTAGAAATGTCCTCGGCGCTCTGCATTCGCTCCGGAATCCTCTGTCCGCCGGGTCCCCACTAAAATCATTCTAAGAAGGGTCAGCAAAATGACCATCAGAGAAGCAATATTCCGTTCATTGCAGACCAGGAAAACCTTTTCATAGGGGATACCCTCACTCATTATACATGACAGCCGGCAAATATTCCGGCCATGAGTACAAAATGATGCAGGTAATTTGCAGAAATGATGCAAAGAAGGGCTATACTTTACGGTATCCTTTACAGGATAATTCCAATGACACAGGCAAAGAAAGGGTATCGAGGTATCAAATTGTGAAAAAATATAAAGCAAAGACCGTAAAACTGACCGTAACTCTGGGATGCGTCGCGGTATTGTCCGCCGCAGGCCCTGGCGGGTGCGGAATGGCAGATGCGGAAAGCAAAACTGAATCCGAAAGCCAGATGACGGAGGCAGATAACCGGGAAACGGAAGCCAAGCGCGGCACCCTGGAAGAAACCGGCATTGAACCACTGCCCGGCGAAAATGGCGAATTCCGAAAAGTAACCTCCGAAAACGGCGGCGAAGCGTACTTCGGCGCCCGTACCACCGTAGTGCTGGACGGGGAAACGATTGATATAAAGGACCGGGCGGACAGTGTAAACGCCATTCCCGATATAAAGGCCGTGGACGGATACTGGATTGTGGAAGGGCATATCAGCCCCAATGTGAGCTATTATGGCTTTTACAACACCGAAACCCGGCAGTGGGACAAGGAATTCTTCGGCGCGCTTCTCACCTGGTACGGGGAGGACGATACGAAGGACGATATTCTTTTTTCTATGGACACCGTAGTCTATGAGTTCTGGAACGGCCTGTATGACAGCAACGGAACATTACTCCAGACAATCAAGCTGGATGAGAATGATTATGAGTACATCCACGAGTTGAAACGGGTCAGCACAGGCGTGGAAGTTTATATTCTGAATGCGGAGATGGAGGAACGGATGGTTATGGTAGACAATATTCTGCAGACCGAAGCTGGCGCACCGGAAGGCGAGAATGAGATTTACTGAAAATATAAAATAAGGTTACCGCCCCTTCCCTCCATAGCGGAATTCGGACGGTAGCCTTATACTGATTCATTATCCGTAATCACAACCGTGCGCTCTTTCGCGTTCTTTAGATACCGCTCAAAGAAATCCCGCTGCAAAGGCAGCTGCCAGGTGCTGCTAAGCAACTGGTAATCCTTTCCCATCCTGGTGCCAAAATGCATTTTCCTGTTAAGAAAACGCCTGCCAACTTGGGGTTATACGGCTTAGAAGAATGTTTCATGAACAGTTTATCTGTTGAGTCTAAACCTGATGTCATCTCCCCATCATTCCAGATATATTTTATCTTCGTAGACGCTAATCTGAATAGGATTGCACGCACTATAGTCCTTATGCACGACTGCGTTCAGCAAAATCTCACGAAAGGCGTTCTCCTCACGATTCAGCTTTCTCACCTCATCGAAACTTTTTCCGGAGGCAAGCAGTCCCACTACCTTAAGAAACTCCATGAACCAGAAGGACATTTTTACTGCGCCGGCGCTGTATTCTCTTCTCTCTATCATGCAGTTTGTTCCTCCTCATTTTTACTTTCCATACTCCGCTTTCCCATTCTTCTGATGATATACTCGTGAGCGCATTCATTTGCCGCCTTTTGTCCTGGTTTTGCAGAAGCGCTCACTCGTTATACATTTACATCTGTAAATTACCGTTAAAGACGGTTTTTACAGCTAAATTGTTTTTAACTGGATTTTTTATTGAATTGTTTCCCCATTCCCGCTGTCGGTCAGATTTCCGATGAAACGGTAATGGATTTCGATAGACTGAACTTTCTCACCATTTACCCGGCGTTTGTCGCCCACTAAAATCTTTGTGATAAGTTCATTGATGATACAAGAATTTAATTCCTTCAGGTCACTGTACTGCCGGATCAGGCTTATCCACTTCCCCGCATTCTGCTCTGTAGCGTCATGCTCTGCCGACTGCTCCTGCAATGCGGAAAGCTGTTTTTTGAGTTCTTCCTGCTCCCTCTGGTACTTCGGCATAAGGTTGTCTATGCTTGCCCCCGCAAGTCTGCCGAGTGCGTAATCCTCATACAGCTTGCTTATGACTTTCTCGATTTCCCCAAGCCTTTTCTCAATGGTTCGCCTTTTTCCCTCAACCAAACCATAATCCACGGTACTGTTAATCTGTTGCTGTTCCATAACCCTGCCAAGGACTGCCTGCTTGTCCGACAGTGCCATTGCTGCCCATTCCCTTATGTCTTTGAGGACAATATCGTACAAGTCCTGCTCCTTGATGCGGTGCGGCGTGCATCCGTCCGGCCCGTTCGCCTTGTAGTTCTGGCATGAGCCAAAATAAGTCTTTTCAGGATTGTTTTTGCTTGTCTTTTCAGGGAAGAATGAAATTCGCCTGCCGCAGTCCGGGCAGTAGGCAATGCCGGAAAAGATACTCGGCTCCCTTTTTGCCTTGCACATCCGCCTGCGCTTCCCATTGACTTCCTGCACACGCTCCCACAGTTCCAAGTCCACAATCGGCTCAAAAATGTCCTTTACCACCACCCACTCGTCTTTGGGCTTCACATAGTTTTTGCCGACCTTGAACAGCTTTGACTGTTTCTGCGCCACAAGGCTCCCGATGTAGACCTCGTGCGAGAGTATCCATTTTATTGTGGTTTCGTTCCACATATAGTTGGAGATATGCCCCTCGCCTTGAAAACCCGCCCACGTCCGTTCGCCTCTGATGTGGTGCCAGTATGCCGGTATCGGTATGCGCTCCCTTTTCAGCACGTTGCCGATTGCTTTGTAGCCTTTGCCCTGCACGGCAAGCTCATACATACGCCGTACAATCGGTGCGGTTTCCGCATCCGGTATCAGCTTGTGGCTGTCCTCCAGCGATTTCCGGTAGCCGAACGGCGGCACGGTGCTGTGGTAGATGCCCGCCCTTGCCTTCGTGGTCATGGTGCTGCGGATTTTCTTTGAAATATCCCGTGCGTAAAAATCGTTAAACAGGTTCTTGAACGGAGCCATCTCATTGTACCCCGTAGCGGTGTCAATCCCATCGCTGATTGCGATATAGCGTACCTTCTTGCCCGGGAAATATACTTCGGTATAATATCCCGTCTGCAAGTAGTCACGCCCAAGACGTGAGAGGTCTTTTGTAATGACCGTGTTGATTTTCCCGCTTTCAATATCCTCAATCATGCGCTTAAAATCCGGTCTTTCAAAAGCTGACGTTAGATAACGATACTTTTGAAAACACTGGAAAATCAAGGTTT
>CAJUFB010000095.1:5906-14277 GCA_910585805.1 uncultured Acetatifactor sp. | reverse complement strand
ATTTAGATGAAAAAGCAGTAAAGGAAGTCTTAAAAAAGATTATTGAGAATAATAATACTATTCCGTATAAGGCTAAAGCGGAGATAAAAGCGATAATAGAAATGGAACACAATCCAGAAAAATTGCTGCAAGAGTGTCTGTTGTATATGCTGTCATATAGGGGATAATCTGCGCTAAAGGAAGTGGTTGGAGATAATGAAGAATATGAAAATAGATGCCAATGGAACAGAAATCAGAATAATGGGTGATGTCGTAAATGAAGAAGCTTATATTTCTTTAACGGATATTGCTAAGGAACTGTTCAAAAATAACTTGTGATTTTATCATAGATGTTGGAATTCTCCGGCAAAGTGATCTCTACCAGAGCGTCATCCTTTTCTTTGCAAAGCAGGATGCCGATGGTCGGATTTTCGTCCGGCAGCTTCTCGTATCGGTCATAGTAATGCACATACATCAGCATCTGCCCCAAGTCCTGATGAGTCAGCTTGTCAATTTTCAAATCGATCAGCACATAGCAGCGGAGCAGACGGTTATAAAAAACAAGGTCCACATAGAAATTTTCTTCCCGGTAAGTGAACCGTTTCTGCCTGGCCTCAAACAGGTATCCTTTTCCAAGCTCCAACAAAAACTTTTGGAGTTTGTTGATGATTACTGTCTCTAAATCAGATTCCACAAATTTTGCTTTTTCGTCCAGACCGAGAAACTCCAGCACTGTTGGCTGTTTTACGATGTCCTGCGGCCTGGTGACAATGTTCCCCTCTGACGCAAGGCGCAGAACCTCGCCCTTTTCCCGGCTGAGCGCAAGCCGTTCGTAGAGACTGGAGTTATACTGCCGCTGCAAGGTGCGGATGCTCCATCCTGACTGTGTGGCTTCAATTTCATAAAATTTCCGCTCGTTCTCGTCCTTGATGCGCATTAACAACAGATAATGCGACCAAGGAAGTGTGAATGGCAGCGTTTCTTCAAAAATGCGAAGAAACACCGTTTCGGATTTTTCCACCGCGAATTTCCGAAACACTGTCTCGGAAATTCTATCTTGATAGGTCAGGTAAAATTTTCTTGCGTTTTCAAGTGTGTCCACGGAAAAACCACGGCCAAATTGCTTATTCATGGCCTCAGATAAGTTTTTGATAATCTGCCTGCCATATTTTGCGCGGCTTTCGCCCTGTTGCTCCACCTCTACGATCCATCTGCCGATTGCGTAAAAGGTCATCAACTGGACAAGATTGATCTGCCTTGCGGCGATGCCTCGGGTGTACTCCACCAACTCGATGGAATTACGGCACAGGTCGTTTATTGAAAGATTTACGCCGTCTTCCGGTATCAATTCGTTTGCCATCCCACCCCTCCTTACAGAACTTTCACTCTGGTATCCGGAGCCCGCATTTTGAAAATCTCGCCCACATTGATTTTGGCGGGGCTGGCGGCAAAGCTGCTGTCCCGGAACACCGCCCGGAGGGGCTGGCGCTTGGCAATCTCCTTGATAACGGTGTCGGGGATGTTCTCGTCAAAGCAGGCGATCAGGTCGCCGTCATTGTAGGTGTGGACGGTGCAGCCCTCAATCTGCTCGGAGGTGTAGGGCATGGACAGGGGCAGGCCCCACTCCAGCAGACAGCCGAACAGCAGGTCCAGGTCGGTGCGGTCGGGCTTGATGTTGCTCACCAGCTGGTCGAGCATACCCTGGTCGTACTCCCCGGCGGAATAGTACACGTCAGTCATGTTAGTGTCGTCCAGCTTGAACACCCGGAAACCGCCGTCAAAGGGCTTGTCCGAGTTGTCGGCGGCAATCTTCTTCGCCGCCCGGCGGATGCGCTCCTTGCCGATCTCGCAGATGTTCGGATACCCCGCCTTGTACGCCTCACTCTTTTCATCACAGGGCTCCGGCAGCTGCACCATGATGAATTTCCGGTGGCCGCCATCCTCGCCCTCCAGCACCACATCGGACAGCAGTTGCCGCAGAAGCTCAAAGTTGACCGCTTTTTTCAGCTTTCCGTCCTCGCCCCGCGCCTCGGCCACACAGGCGGGAAACAGGGCAGCGAGTTTTTCGATGTTGGCTTGAGTTAAATCTGGGGTTTCCATTTTCAGCTTGTCCATCACATCAAACCTCCATCCTGGTGTTCGTTGGCAATTTTCTCATCGTTTTGCAAAATTCATCAAAGGCTTTGCCCTTTTGTTTTGCTTGTAAATAGTCCAGTTTCCATGATAGATCAGAAATCAGATTAACATCAGAAGCAGAGGCTAACGGCACTCTATTCCCTTGCGGCGGGAAAATTAGGTTGAATACAACTACATTTTCCGGGTGTTTCCTATTGACTGTATCTATTTGTATTCTGACTTGGTACATATCAATAGGATTCTGCGATAGCACACAACAGATGCTATCAATATCCCTTTTCATGTCGCTTTGGTCATGTAAAAAGTGAGCTTTTTCAAAAATATCTACTGCCTCTTTTTCAGTCATAATAATTCCTCCAACGCTTTTTTCAGCTTTTTCAATTCAGGATTCAGTTGCACCTGTTTATTCAGTTGCCTCTCCCGGCGCATCTTTACTTGCAGGGCCGTGATCTGCTTATGCAATTCCTGCCTGCGCTCGTCCCGCTGCCTGCCGCCTCCTTATAGGCTGTCCACGCCTGATATTTGCCCTCATATTCCAGCAAAAACAGGATGTGATAGGGTATCTCCTTGTCGATCTGCCGCAGGACGGCCTCGTCCAGCCGGCATGCGGACAGGCAGACCTCGAATACCTCGATTTCCGTAACCGCTTCCCCGGCGGCCAGGTTCATCGTGGCGGAAGCAATCTTGTTGCGCCACCAGATCACCCTGATCTGCTCTACAAAGGCTCGCTTCAACGCCGGTGAAACGGTAAGATTTTCATAAAACTTCTGCTTCGGAATGCGCCGGTTGAATTCGGTGCTTTTGGGCAATCCAAGCATAGAGCGCACCTCCTTATTTGACCACCAGGAAGCAAATCAGTTCAAAATCATCCATCCCGGATGCCTTGCTCACGCCCTTGCTGAGTAAGGTTGTTGCCCTTGTTATGCGTGAGGTCGATATACTTGGCGATTTTGCTTGGAAAGATGTAGTTTGACGGTGTATAAATACACAAACTCAGCTGGGTCAGCAGCTCAAATATCTGGTTGTAGTTGATGGCGCTGGACAGGTCGGTCATACTGGGACGCAGGGAAATCGGCTTCAATCACTCCGGGAATTGTCCAATCGCCGCCGTATCATAATATTTTTCGATGTGCCGCCGGGAGCGGGCGATCGTCACGCTGTCCAGCAGTTCAAAGAAATCAAAGTCCAAGGTACGGAGCAGGGCATCGGTGGTGCGTGCGTCCGGGGCGAGTTTGCTCCAGGCATTGAACGATTTCTGAGCTTGCCGGAAAATCTCGTCAATGGGCTTTTTTGTGTCCAGCGCCTCATTGATGAAGTCCGGATTTCCTTCATAGGCGATGGCAAGCTGGTTTTTAAGGTCGGTAAAGCGGTTATTGACCGGCGTTGCGGACAGCATCAGCTGTGATATTGTCAAATATTTTCATCACAAGCTGTCCCTTTCCAATCGTTATAGCTTATCCATTTTTAACTCAACTCATGTTTGGGCATAGGTACACTTTGAAAGCTATATCTATACAGGCTACATTATACACTACCCGCCTCCGGAAAACAATTCCTCTTTCCCTAAAGATCCAAGAGTTTATGCCATAACCGACAGAAAGGATAAAAATCAGGCACGCCCAGGTATTATCAGAGGACAGCACCTTTTGGATGCTGTCCTCGTCCCCCACTGATAAGCGGGAATAAGGGGCTGTGATTTTGCAGTAATCATTCATATGCATACCCTCCTGCGTCAATATATGTGTTGCTTACAGTTAAGATTATGCACCTCAGGCAGGCAATCCGCCGTCTGCCAGTTTAGAGATGAGCGTGACCGTCAGCATAATGCTGCGCCTGCGCATTCCACAATTCACAATACACGCCTTCCGCATCCGCCACCAGTTCGCTATGGCTCCCCCACTGTACCAGTTCTCCCATATGGAAGACAGCGATATCGTCGCAGAACCTGCAGGAAGACAGCCGATGGCTGATATAAATCGCCGTCTTATCACCGATAATCTCATTGAACCTGGAATAAATCTCATATTCCGCAACAGGGTCAAGGGCGGCGGTAGGCTCATCCAGTATGATGATGGGTGCATCCTTGTACAGGGCCCTTGCCAGCGCAATCTTCTGCGCCTCCCCTCCGGAAATCTCCACACCCGTTTCCTCGAAATCCCTGTACAGACAGGTCCGGATACCGGAAGGCATCTTCGCAAGCCTTTCCCCGAATCCTGCCCGCTGCAGACATTCCGCCGCCCTGCCCGGCTCCGCTTCTGTCCGTGCCGCCACATTCTGCGCCAGTGAAAAGGAAAACAGCTGATAATCCTGAAATACCACCGAAAACAGCTTCCTGTATTCTTCCATGCCGTAATCCCTGATATCCACTCCGTCCAACAGGATACTGCCCTCGGTAGGGTCATAGAGGCGGCAAAGCAGCTTGATAAAGGTGGTTTTGCCGCTGCCGTTTCTCCCCACAACCGCCAGACGCTCTCCCGCCCGGAATTTCATGGAGAGATGCCGCAGCGTCCAATTCTCCGTGTCAGGATAACGGAAGGATACGTCCCGGAACTCCACTTCATGCTGCAGGGCAACCTGGCGGGTATCACAGTCGCACGGTATTACGTTTTCTATTCTACATTCTATAGTTTCCCTGCCTTCGGTATTTTCCCTCCCTTCGGTAATTCCCCTGCCTCCGGTAGTTCCCCTGCCTCCGGTAGTTCCCCTGCGCCCTGTAATTTCTCCCATCCGCACCGGCGTATCCAGGAATTCGAAATATACCCGCATGGCGTCATTATTGGTGCGCAGCTGTGTCAGCGCCATCACAAAGCCCGTAAATCCATCCGTGAACTTACTGATACTCCCGATATACAGCACCAGTTCCCCCACGCCAATCATGCCCGCAAGAACCCGCAGTCCCACAAACAGGTAAACCAAAGCGCTCAATGCCACTGTTGAAAATGCCACGGCCCCGGAATACTTCGCCTCATTCCGCACCTGTCCATTCACCATGCGCACACCTGCGTCAAGCATCACGCCTGTTTCTTCCTGCAGCAGCCCCTTCTGGTTGTAAATCCGGACATCTTTTCCGGTATGGTAAGTCATGATATGATTTTCCAGATAATACATATAAATCCGGTTGGCCTCTGTCGCCTGACGCATCAAAACATGGCTTTTCTCCATCATCTTCCTGCCGAAAGTCATTCCTGCAAAAGCATTGGTCAAAACTGCCGCCGCCAACAGCACGGCAGCCGCCGGAGACACCACAAATGCCAGAATTCCCGAAGCCTCCCCCTGAAAGCGCGCCGTAAAGAGGGACAGCACAAAGAAAACGGAAAATATCACCGTAAACCCCCTTTCCACCAGCTCCCGGAACTGATACGGCACATTTCCAATTCCCTCACCGCCTGTATTGGAGAAGTCTTCTATCTGCTGCCGAAGCCTGTGAATCCTGGCGGACTCCACATCCACATAATCCATTTCCATCATCTTGCTGCTGAGCACCATATCGCATTTCGCCCAGAACCGGGACCACAGATAATTCACATAATGGCGGAACAGACTGCCCAGCAGATGCACCAGCAGCGTGACTGTGACGGTAACAGCCGCCAGGAAAAGCAGCTGCCTTAATTCCATTTTTGCCTCGATTCCGTCAATGAGCACCGACGACATGTACATCGTAACAAAAGGAGACAGTGATGTAAACGCTGCCTGCAGCAGCATCATGCCCAGAATTCCAGGAGATACTTTATGTACCATTTTTAACGTTCTTATTATTATCTTTATGTCTTCTTTCCACTTCTTCATCTTCTTTTACCGGCTCCTTCTATTTCGCTCTGCAGATACCCCTGCACAATACCCGCTGCTTGAAGCTGCACCCGCAGGCATGCTCCTCTCCCTTTTCCAGTTCCGTATTGTACATATGCTCTCTCATTATACCCGCACTCACGAGTATATCTATGATGGCAGGAAAATTCTTCCACCTGTGCGGCTGCAATCCAATGGCTTGTCTGCATGCAGGCTATTGCAATGCAGACGAGACATTGGATTAGCAGCCCACTTCCAAATGAACAAAACGCGACTGCGAATGCGGGAGTGGTTTGGATGCTCGAATGAGCATCCAACCGCACAGGTGAAAATACTTTGGGTGCCAAGTGCAGCTTCCCTGCGCTGACGCAGTACCCTGAAATCCTCTTTCACATCACACACCCGCCGCATTATGATTCCGCCGCCGTCCCTGGCGCACCGCACATCTGCCCCGGAACCTCTTCCCGGTAATAACGGCTCTGGATTTCATACATGGCAGCATATTTACCGCCAAGAGCCATCAGCTCCTCATGAGTCCCCTCCTCCGCAATCCGTCCATGCTCCAGAAACAATATTCTGTCACAGAACCTGGTGCTGGAAAGCCTGTGAGATATAAATATGGAGGTAGCCGCCTTTGTCAGTTCATTATACTTCCGGTAAATCTCATTCTCCGCCACCGGGTCCAGCGCGGCAGTGGGCTCATCCAACACGATAATGCTGCCTCCCTTGTATAAAGCCCTTGCCAGTGCCAGCTTCTGCTTCTCACCGCCGGAGAGGTCCGTCCCTTCCTCCCGCACACCCTTCAGCAGTATCGTCCGCTCCTTCTCCGGCAAAGAATTAACTTTTTCACTGATTCCCGATAATTCCAATACTTTCTCCAGTTTCTTTCTGTCTATCCTGTCCTCTTCGCACAAGGCAACATTTTTCGCCACAGTTGTGGGCATGAGATAAATATCCTGGAATACCGCCGACAACAGTGTATAATATTCATCTCTGTCATAGCTGCACACATCCTTCCCCTCCACTGTAACCTGCCCCGCCGACGCATGATACAGGCCGCACAGCAGCTTCACCAGTGTGGTCTTGCCCGCGCCGTTGGAGCCCACCAAAGCAAGCTTCTCCCCTTTCTTTATGGTAAAGGAAATATGGTCAATGGCAGGCGAAACGCTTCCCGGATAAGAAAAGGATACATCCCGAAATGCAATCTCCGGCGCTTCCCCGGGCAGCGCTTCCCCGCTTCCTCTGCGAAATGTATCTTTTATATCAAGAAACTCCCTTACATCACTGAAATTCAGACTGGTTCGCTCCACTTCACTGTAATGCCATATCAGCCCCAGAAGCCAGGAAGAATACTGTGAGATCAGCCCGAAGTAAAAGACAAAATCCGCCGCCGACATCCCCTTTTCAAAGATACAGTAAATCAGAAATCCATAGGCTGCTCCATCCCGGATAAAGTTAAGAATCCCTGAGAAAATATCCACTCCCATCTCCCTTGTCTCGCCCTTTTTATACCAAATCATCCGCTCCCGCAGCAGACTGTCAAACATCTCCTCCAGCCACCCCCGCATGCCGTACAGCCTGATATCCTTGGCGTATGCCGTCTCCCCCGCATGCCTGCGGACATAATCCAGTTTCCTGTCCAGGGGCACCCAGTCATCCTTGTGACGGTGGTTCCAGGCATTGTTGGCCCTGTTTGCAAAATGGACCGTCAGAGTCATGACTGCCAGCACTGCCACCAGCCAGGGGCTCAAAGACGCAATCAGCGCCGAATACGCCGCAAGCCCCATGAGATTGGACACCATGTTCACCAGCTGCCGGAACAGCTGCTGAGTCCCTCCATTCGAGTTGTATACGGCATTCAGGGCTTTCTGCATCTTCGTCTGCCCCTCCTGGTTCTCCAGGTTCTCATAATCCATGTCCATTGCCTTGTCACCGCATATCACGATATATTGTATCCGGTTCAGCATGGAGCCCCAGTTCACCTTTGCATCCATCACCCTGTTTGCCAGGTGAAGGATCAGCAGAGCTGCAGACAGACCCAGTATATACGCTGCCAGCTGCCCAGGAGAAATATCTCCGCTAACCCACTTTACCATATAGGAGGAGAGGTAAGTGGTGCAGAGAGGCAGCAGCACCAGTACCGGCATCTGCAGCACTGTGACCATCATAAGAGATTTATCCAGCTGCCAGGCTTTCCGCAGCATGAAGGCCAGGTTGCCTCCGAAGGTATACTTTACCGAATCTGAAGATTTCTTTTTCATAAGCCTGTCTTTGTCCCTTCTTTTTCTTTTCCTGAAAACCTTTTTCCGGAAATCCCTCTTCCGGAAAATTTCCTGTCTCTGAATTCCCTGACTTAAAGTCCTTTACTTCTGAATTTTCTGCTTCTGAAGTCCCTGACTTAAAGTCCTTTACCTTTGAATTTTCTGCTTCTGAAGTCCCTGACTTAAAGTCCTTTACCTTTGAATTTTCT
>CAJUFB010000095.1:0-5806 GCA_910585805.1 uncultured Acetatifactor sp. | reverse complement strand
GCTTCTGAATTCCCTGACTTTAAATTCTATTCTACAAAAATCTCATTTTCCAGGCCCCCTGCAGCGAGACCCTGCGGACTGTGCTTCTGGCCGCTCTGTCCGCTTCCGCCTCGAATCCCTCTATAATGCGAAACACCTTGCGGAATCTATAAAGATTTCTATAAACAGCACCGGTTCTCTTCGGTCATTTCACACGTTCCGGGTATGTTCTATAAACTCAGTATACAAAAAAGAAAGCGAATGTAAACAGCTTCTGCGCAAGAGGTCAGACCGGGGAAATAAAAGGTGAATATGACGCATTGACAGATTTGCGCCGGAGAACCTGAAAACTAAGCAGAACAGTAAAACCCGCCGGAACAGAACCGGGACACATTCTCTCCCTGTTCACGCTCTCAGCGGGTTTCGTAAAAACATAAGTCTGAAGATTCATTTGAACTGCACCGTTTCTGCAAAAAATATATATTTTCAGCAGCGCTGTGCATACAGCCTTGAAACAATCTGTATCGGAAAAGTATCCCTTCGGTCCAAAGACAGCGTCGAAACAATCATTGCCCCGCATCCTTGAACCGTAACACGAAAAACGTATATACGGCTATGACTGATACACTCCCTTAAAAGCGCGGTATGTCCTCGCCATCCCCTCCTGAAGGCTGATATAGCAGACTCCCAGTTCCCTCTTACTCTTTTCGTTGGAAGAAAGCTCGGATTCCTCCGCCGTCACCGGAAAAGGCAGCGGAATCCCCATGTTCCGGGCAGCCTCTGCCGTCACCGGAAGTTCCTCCGCTTCCGCATCCGCCGCTATGCGCAGAGCCTGATAGAAGTCCTCATATGTCACCGTCCGGTCCTGGCACAGATTGTAAGCCTGCCCGTAAGCCACCGGATTCAGGAGACATTTGAGAGCCGCTTCCGCCGCATCCTTTACATAGACAAACTGAAAAGTTCCCGCCGCATCCGTAATATGAGGCAGCACATGATTCTGCACCATCAGCTGAATATAAGCCGACTCCCTGGGTGCATAATTAAACGGTCCATAGATAAATGCCGGACGCAGCACCGTATAGAAAATCCCCATTTCCCCGCACACTTCCTGCAGTTCCTGTTCCAGTGCCACTTTACCTGCAATATAGGCTCCCGCCTCCCCGGGAAATACTCTGGTCTCAAAAGGCGCGTCCTCCGTTTTCACCTCTCCCAGCCCCCGCTCATATACATCCAGCGTGCTGATGAAAAGATACTGCCTCACTGTACCCTTAATATTCCGGAGCACTCTGGCGATGTCTCCCTTCTCATAGGCGCAAAAGTCAATTATCACGTCTATATCTTCCTCAATCTGCCCCCATAGAGCATCATCTCTTCTGTCGCCCTTTATCTGCTTTACACCCAGGCTCTCCAGAGACCATGTTCCCCGGTTTACTACAGTAATATCATGTTCCCCGGCCGCCTGCATCAAAAATACCCTTCCCAGAAAATAGCTTCCGCCGATTACCAGTAATTTCATTCCGTTCCCTCCTGTTCTGCCAGTCTCCCTGTCCTTTCCGGCAGACAGATTGGAAAAAAGTCTGCCGCTCCTATGCGCCTGCCTGCTCTCTTTCATCGTCAGCGGATATTTTCAGGCAAACGCCCGGATCCGGACTTCTCTCAGAAGCCGGTTAGTACATGGCGGAAATCTGTATATACAGCCTTTCCGCGTTATGAAAAACAGATTTTCCAAAGTGCTTTTATCATAGCATGGATAAATATGTTTTTCAACATTTTTTCTGCACCCATCAGGAAAAATAAGTAGCATCATGCGGATGAATATGTTAAAATAACACCGTTGGAATTTCAAGATATGAAGGCAAAGCGTGATATCATATGAGAAACAGCGCCGCAAATTTTATGAGAAGCCACAGGAGGGACCCATTATTTTAGCCCTCCAAACTAAAAGCGGAGGTTAATTCATATGTTTTTACAATTCAAAAATTTTACAATCAGAAATGCAGCCGTTGAAGACGCAGACCTGTTATCAACATGGTGGAATGACGGAAAGATCATGGCACATGCAGGCTTTCCAAACGGGCTTGATGAATCAGCTTATGAAATTGCCGAAAGCCTCAAAAAAGACACTGACGAATACAGGCGCCTGATCATCGAACTGGATAACAGGCCTGTGGGCGAAATGAATTATCGCAGGGAAGCTAAAGATACCGCCGGAATCGGAATTAAGATTTGTGACTTTTCATTGCATGACAGGGGATATGGAAAAATAGTTTTGAGCATGCTTATCTCTTCCCTGTTCCATGACATGGGATACAAAAAAATAATCCTTGATACAAATGTAAATAACAAAAGGGCTCAGCATGTCTATGAAGAACTGGGCTTTCAAAAAATACGAATCAGAGAAAACGCATGGAAAAATCAGCTTGGAGAGCTGCAGTCGTTTATCGACTATGAAATGCACCCGGATGATTTTGTGAATTTTGCAAAATAAGGCAACCGGTTAAAAGAGCAGCCGTGAAGCAAACAGCCACAGCGGCGTCCCGGGCAGTCTGAAAACACAACAGGCACAGCCCCGGAACCGTCTGTCTGTACCGACATACCTCTGAATAAATATCGTTCTGAATAAATATCACTTTGAGTAAATATCATGGTGTTAGTCAATAAGTGTGTTGGTGCAACATACAAAAGCTGATATTTCGGTGTTCATAATCGCAGGAAATGTACATACCAACACAGATGTTGACTAACACCAATATCATAGAAAGGAACCAAAAATGGCGAAACAAAAAGAAGTCAAAACCAATGCCATGCGTATCCTGGAAACCCTGAAAATCCCCTACACCCACATAACCTACGAATGTGACGAATTTGTGGATGCGCTGCAGATAGCGGACATGCTGTCCCTGCCTTACGAGAAAGTATACAAGACCCTGGTGACCGTTGGCAGCAGCAGGGAATACTACGTCTTTGTAATACCCATTGTCCGGGAACTGGACCTGAAAGCCGCCGCCCGAAGCGTAGGCCAGAAAAGCGTGGAAATGCTCCATGTAAAAGATATCAATAAGGTCACAGGCTATATCCGCGGCGGCTGCACTGCAATCGGCATGAAGAAACAGTATGTAACCCGGATTGACAGCAGCGCGCAGCAACTGGAAAAAATTATCGTCAGCGGCGGGCGTATCGGCTCTCAGCTGGAACTTTCCCCGGAGGACCTGGCCCGGGCAGCCGGTGCGGAATTTGCGGAAATAAGCTGCTTTACCGAGGGAAGAAATAAAACCAGCGTCTGATAAACGGCATGCGGGCTGCCGAGCACATCCGCCAGATTGATGAACGGGGCAGCGTCACCGCTGCCTCTGCACAGAACATGAAATCCATCAGATATTTTGTGCCACGCCCATCTTCATTCCGTTCACACTTCTCCCCGCAGCAATGTCACGAGTGCAATCCTCTGGTACTATCATGCAGTCTGAAACAGCCCGCCGCATGGGGGCCTGTGAAAATCAGTTGAAACAGAAAGGTTATCTTACGGACAGTTCCCGCATATGCTGATATAAAACGAAAAAGTGAGACTGAAATGTTAAACGCAATCTGGGCAGTCATGATCTTGCTGGCCGTGCTCTACGGGGCAGCCTCCGGACATATGAGCGATGTGACCAACGCCGCCCTTGACAGCGCCGGCGAAGCCATTTCCCTGTGCATTACCATGGCGGGGGTGGTGGCGCTGTGGATGGGCCTGATGGAAATCGCACAAAAAGCGGGACTGATCGAAAAACTCACAAGGGGGATAGCGCCTTTTCTGAGATTCATGTTTCCACGGATTCCGAAGGAGCATCCCGCCAGAGAATACATAGCAACAAATATCATCGCAAATATCCTTGGCCTGGGCTGGGCCTGCACACCTGCGGGTCTCAAGGCCATGGAGGAGCTGGCGAAACTGGAGGCGGAGCGGGGGAACCCGGAGTATCTGGAAGCGGGAACAGGTAAAAGCAGACCATCCGGAAATACCAGACATGGATACGGACAGAAACATGGTGTCGAGAATGTACTACAGCATGATAATACGGGAAGAAACAGGCGTGCCAGCAACGAAATGTGTACGTTCCTGATCCTGAATATTTCTTCCCTGCAGCTGATCCCTGTGAATATGATCGCTTACCGGAGCCAGTACGGCAGCGCTAACCCTACGGCCATCATCGCGCCCGCCATTGCTGCTACACTGGTGAGCACCCTGGCAGCCATCGTGTACTGTAAAATAAAAGACCATATCCCCGGTAAAGGCTACCGGACATCCAAAAATGGCCCGGACTCCCGAACCGCAGATTCCGGCATCGCATTTTCAGATAAAAGAAACGGCTGGGGAGGAAAAGCAGTATGAACGCATTGGCCCATCTCTCCGATATTGTCATCCCTATCCTGATCTTCTTTATCGTAGGTTACGGCTTTGTCTCCAGGGTAAAGGTATATGAGACCTTCCTGAAAGGGGCAAAGGATGGCCTGAAGATCGTCGTGGACATTGTGCCAACGCTGATCGGTTTATTGGTTGCAGTGGGGATGCTTCGTGCTTCCGGTTTTTTTGATATGCTGGGAACGCTGCTGGCACCTGCCGCTGCGGCGGCAGGCCTGCCCGCCCAACTGATGCCGCTGCTGATCGTGAAGCTCTTCTCCTCTTCCGCAGCCACCGGGCTGGTGCTGGACATCTTTCGCACTTCCGGTCCCGATTCCTACGCCGGGATGCTGACCTCCATCCTTATGAGCTGTACGGAGACCGTGTTTTATACCATGAGCGTATACTTTCTGGCGGCAAAAGTCACGAAAACCCGCTATACCCTGGCCGGAGCGCTGCTGGCAACTCTGGCAGGAACCGCAGCCAGTGTTGCGCTGACCAGGTGGATGCTATAGCATCTGAGTTACCTGCGCCTGAAAGCGGGGAATGGGTGCCGGGGCTGTAACGATTCTGTATCAATAATATCCCCCCCGGCAGACCCTCAGGTCCGCCAGGGAGGATATTTCATCCTGCTTCGCAGGCAGCTTACAGCGTCCCCTGGGTAAACAGTCCCTTAACGTGCGCAACCTCTTCCTCCGTCGCCTTGCTGGCCGGAACATAATAAGATCTATCTCTGGCCAGCTGGTACAGCTCTTCCTGTGACTGTTCACAGGCATTGCGGATCTGCTTCAAGGTCTGCTTCAGTTCCTTATTCTCGGACTGTGCTATCATACCCGCATAACGGGTCAGTTCACCATTGATACCTGCAAGGGTATCTGCCACCATTGTTTTTTCCTGCATCTTCATTTACCTCTCATTCTAAAATCATCAGGAACTGTCATGAACTTTTCACGACCACTCCTTTTTCCGTAACCTTTTTACCATGATACCGGGTCCAACCATTACATTTTCCCGGATTCTGCCGGGGTCATCGCTTACCGGAAGTTTCTCTTAATCTTACGACGCATGCTTTGACGTGAACTCTCCCGCAGAGTTTCCAGCACGCCTGCCGTTTGCTCAAAGCATATTCCGCCGAGGCTTAGCCCAGGAACTTCATAAGCTGCTGCTTATTGTCCATAGCCGATTTTGCGCCTTTCTCAAAAAACTGTTTGATCTGGGGATCCTTGGCCTCCTGTGCATAAGCCTGCATTTTGCAGCGGGTCGTATCATAACTGCCGATCAGATGACGAAGATTCTGTAAATCAAGTTCTGAAATATTGCTCATGTCCATACCTCCTGTTTTTCATGGCAATAGAATGCCCTGGAATAGAGCTTTCTATCATGCAACTACGAGGTAAGCGGCAAATAATCGGCGTCTATAAAAGGAGCGCTGCCTGTGATATCGTA
>CAJUFB010000094.1 GCA_910585805.1 uncultured Acetatifactor sp. | reverse complement strand
TGCGATTCCCAGACAGTCGCCGCGCATCTGGTCGGTCATGATGAGCAGGATGTTGGGCTGTTCCTTTTGTTTTCTCTTTTCCATAGATGCTTTCCTTTCTGATATTTTATGGATGTACATGCTTTCAGTATACAGAATAAGTCGTCGATACGCAAGGAGGAATTAGTATGAAGATTTTGAATTTCGGTTCCCTGAATCTGGACTATGTCTACCAGGTGGAGCATTTCGTACAGCCCGGGGAGACCCTGAGCGCCCTGTCCCAAAGTGTCAACTGCGGGGGAAAGGGGCTGAACCAATCCATAGCGCTGGCAAAGGCCGGGGCGGAGGTATACCACGCCGGCTGCATCGGGGCAGGAGGAGAGAGGCTGGCCATAGAACTTGCGGAGAACGGCGTGGACACCTCCTGTCTGATTACAGTGGAGGACATACAGGGGAATGCCGTGATACAGGTGGACAGGAGCGGAGAGAACTGTATCCTTCTGTTCGGCGGCTCCAACCGTGATATCACGCCGGAGATGGTGAGAAAGGTCATGGAGAGGTTCGAGCCGGGCGATTATCTGGTGCTGCAGAATGAGGTGAGCTGCTTGCCGGAGATGGTGGCGGAGGCAAAAGCCAGGGGGATGAAGGTAGTGCTGAATCCTTCTCCTTTTGAGGAGAGCCTTCTGCATCTGGATTTCAATGCCATCGCCTGGCTGCTGGTGAACGAGGTGGAGGCAGAGCAGATTTCCGGAAAGAAGGATCCGGATGCAGCCTGGCAGCTCATCCATGGGAAGTATCCCGGGCTGAGCATGGTGGTGACATTGGGGAAAGAGGGAGCGGTATGCTATACGCCGGAGGGAAGGACAGAGCAGAAGGCGTATCCTTCTTCTGTGGTGGATACGACGGCGGCGGGGGATACCTTTACCGGATATTTCCTTACCACCCTGACAGAGGGGATGGAAATAGGAGAGTGCATGAGACGGGCATCCAAGGCGGCGTCCATCAGTGTCTCCCGGGCCGGGGCGGCAGTGTCCATCCCCGGGCGGCAGGAAGTGGAGAAGGCTTTGGAGGATATTTGAGGGTGCGGTTGTGAGCCGATTTTCAGGGAGATGCGGGAATGGTATATTATAAGGATGAAATCTGTCTGATCAGGAATCTTGAAAAGGATGATATCGAAGAAATCCTGCGGGGAGAGCGCGCCCAGGGATGGCATGTCAGTGAAGAGAAGTATCTGACGCGGTTGAAGGACCAGGAGGAGGGAAAATGCATTTCTGTCGTGGCGGAGCATGAAGGCTCTGTGGCCGGGTATGTGAATCTCTATTTCCATCAGTTGAAGGGACCTTTTGCTTCCCTGGGATATCCGGAGATTGTGGATTTCGGGGTGCTGGAGAAATACAGAAGGCGGGGGATTGGCGCCAGGCTGATGAACGTCGCGGAGGAGATTGGGTTTCAATCCAGCCATGTCGTATGCATCGGAGTAGGGCTGCACAGCGGGTATGGCAGCGCTCAGAGGATGTATGTGAAGAGAGGGTATGTCCCGGATGGTTCAGGAGTGTGGTATCAGGATAAGGTCTGTGAACCATATATGGATTGCTGTAATGATGATGATTTAGTATTGTATTTCTCAAAGGGAAAATGTTTCACGTGAAACATTTTGTAGAGGCAAGGAGAAGATACAAGATAATGTTTCACGTGAAACATGTAGCTCAACATGTTGTAAGCTGTCTGTGAAACATTTTGTTCACGAGTGATGAAATCTATCGTGAGATTTCAATTGGCTTTTGCTTGTGAACTGGGATTGGCAGGTTTTAGTAATCGTCAGTATAATCAGTAAGAATAAAGGTTTTCGGTGCCGCAGAATGTTTCACGTGAAACATTCTGCGGCATTTTATCGTTAGATTTATATAGAAGCAAGTCAGCAATTCTAAAATATTGTTCAACTTATATATAGCTATCCTGGGAAAATAATGCTATAATAGAAAAGCATATTCAAGGAGGGAGTCCGGCCATGGGAAAAACGATTGCAATAGCAAATCAAAAGGGCGGTGTGGGGAAAACCACAACAGCCATCAATCTTTCCGCCTGCCTGGCAGAGAAAGGGAAAAAGGTACTGGTAATCGACACCGATCCACAGGGAAACACCACCAGCGGCTTTGGCATAGACAAGAACAACCTGGAAAATACCATATATGAGTTGATTCTTGGGGAGTGTTCCATCAGTGACTGCATCATCCGAAAAGTCACAGGCAATGTCTCCGTAGTTCCTTCCAATGTCAATCTGGCCGCGGCCGAGATTGAACTGATAGGCATAGATAAGAAGGAATACATACTGAAAAGAGAAGTGGATTATATCAAGGAAGAATATGATTTTATCATCATTGACTGTCCTCCTTCTCTGAACATGCTGACAATCAATGCCATGACCACAGCGGACAGCGTACTGGTTCCCATTCAGTGTGAATATTACGCGCTGGAAGGATTGAGCCAGTTGATACATACCATCAACCTGGTGAAGGAGAGACTGAATCCTGATCTGGATATGGAGGGCACGGTATTCACCATGTATGATGCCCGCACCAATCTGTCCATGCAGGTAGTAGAGAACGTAAAGAAAAATCTGAATCATAAGATATACAGCACCCTGATACCCAGGAATATTCGGCTGGCAGAAGCGCCCAGCCATGGGATGCCCATCAATCTTTACGATGCGAAATCAGCCGGTGCCGAGGCCTATATGCAGTTGGCTGAAGAGGTGATCAGCAACGCGTGACAGTCCCTACAAAAAGCGGCAAGTGGAAATGGAGGAAGGATATGGCAGGAAAGACGGCAAGAGGACTGGGCAAGGGGCTTGATTCCCTGATACCTGATGCGGTGGGAGAGGCAAAGGCCAAAAAGGAATCGGAAGAATCCAAGGCTTCCGGCGATGCCGGTTCACAGGAGGCGCTTGTAAAGATTACCGCAGTAGAGCCCAACCGAAAGCAGCCCCGTAAGAATTTCGATGAAGATTCATTACAGGAACTGGCCGATTCCATCAGACAGGTGGGAGTGATACAGCCTATCCTGGTGCAGGACAGGAAAGACCACTACGAAATCATTGCCGGCGAGAGAAGATGGCGGGCGGCAAAGCTGGCCGGATTGAAGGAAGTGCCTGTCATCATCCGTGATTACACAGAGCAGGAAATCATGGAGATTTCCCTGATTGAGAATATCCAGCGGGAGGATTTGAATCCCATCGAAGAGGCGCAGGCCTACAAGCGCCTACTGACGGAATTCAATCTGAAGCAGGATGAAGTGGCTGAAAGGGTGTCAAAGAGCCGTACCGCCGTCACCAATTCCATGCGGCTCCTGAAGCTCACCGACAAGGTGCAGCAGATGGTAATCGATGAAATGATAACCACCGGACATGCCCGGGCGCTCCTGGGCGTAGAAGATCCGGAAGAGCAGTATGAAATAGCCCAGCGTATTTTTGATCAAAAGCTCAGCGTCCGCGAGGTGGAGAAGCTGGTAAAGAATCTGCATAAGCCGGAGAAGCCAAAGAAGAAGCCGAATGACGATGTGACCATGCAGGTCATCTATCAGGATATCGAGGACAGGCTGAAGCAGCGGCTGAGCACAAAGGTGACAGTCACCCCGAAAGGGGAAGGTTCTGGGAAAATCGAGATTGAATTTTATAATCACGAGGATCTGGACAGACTGTTAGATATCATATCATATACTGCACAGCAATGAAAAATGCAGTAAACTACAAAGAAAGACATGGATAAACAGGCAGGATACTGAAGGAGATATATGAATACAACAGGAAGTAGCGCATTTTTAGACCAGATTGGCATCGGCTCCTTTGACTGGGGGTATCTGGCGGTAGGGATATTGGGTTTGGCCGTCCTGATGCTGATCGTGCTGATACTTTTGATCGTACAGATCGTAAAGGTGAACAGGCTGAAGAAAAGGCTGGATCGGTTCGTCCTGGGAAAGGATGGGGCCAGCTTGGAGGAAGATATCCTGAAGCTCTTCAAAGACAATGAGCTTCTGAAAGAAGGGGCAGAGAAGGACAGGCAGGACATCGATACCATATTCAAGAGGCTGCAGACAGTATACCAGAAGATGGGGCTTGTGCGGTACGATGCCTTTAACCAGATGGGCGGACAGCTGAGCTACAGTCTCGCGCTGCTGGATGAGAACGACAACGGCTTTATCATCAATTCCGTCCACAGCACCGAGGGCTGCTATTCCTATTCCAAGGAAATCAGGAATGGCGACAACAGCATCTCGCTGAGCCAGGAGGAGGCAGAGGCGCTGGCCATCGCAAAAGGGACAAGAGCATAAGCGAGATAAACAGAAAGGACAGGAAAGCCATGATTGATATTAAGTTTTTGAGAGAGAATCCCGATATTGTAAAGGAGAATATCCGGAAGAAATTCCAGGAGGAAAAGCTTGCCCTGGTGGACGAAGTGATAGCCCTGGACGCAGAGAGCAGAAAGGCCAAGCAGGAGGGGGATAACCTTCGCGCATCCAAGAATAAGATATCCAAAGAAATCGGTGCGCTGATGGCCCAGGGAAAGAAGGCTGAGGCAGAGGAAAAGAAAGCGGAGGTGGCGGCTAACGCCAAAAGGCTTGCGGAACTGGAAGCCCTGGAGCCGCAGTTTCAGGAAAAAATCACGAAAATCATGATGGTCATACCGAACATCATTGATGATTCCGTTCCTATCGGTAAGGATGACAGCGAGAACGTGGAAATCGAAAAATACGGAGAGCCTGTGGTGCCGGATTTTGAGGTGCCATACCACGCTGATATATTGAACAGCATCAATGGCCTTGATAAGGATGCGGCAGGGCGTACCAGCGGAAATGGCTTTTATTATCTGATTGGGGATGCGGCCAGAATCCACTCGGCTATGATTAGCTATGCAAGAGACTTCATGATTGACAAAGGCTTTACCTACTGCATCCCACCTTTCATGATCCGCAGCAGTGTAGTGAATGGGGTCATGAGCTTTGCGGAGATGGAAGCTATGATGTACAAGATTGAGGGGGAAGATTTATATCTGATTGGAACCTCTGAGCATTCCATGATTGGCAAGTTCAAAGGACAGATTGTCAATGAAGGCAGCCTGCCGATAACGATGACTTCCTATTCCCCCTGCTTCAGAAAGGAAGTGGGATCCCACGGAATAGAAGAGAGAGGCGTCTACAGAGTACATCAGTTTGAGAAGCAGGAGATGGTGGTTCTGTGCAAGCCTGAGGAATCCATGGACTGGTACAACAAAATGTGGTCCTATACGGTGGAATTCTTCCGCAGCCTGGATGTGCCTGTGCGTACATTGGAGTGCTGTAGCGGAGATCTTGCGGATTTAAAGGTGAAATCCTGCGACATTGAGGCCTGGAGCCCCAGACAGCAGAAATATTTCGAAGTGGGATCCTGTTCCACTCTGGGAGATGCCCAGGCAAGGCGCCTTGGCATCCGCACCAAGGGAGAAAATGGGACATACTATGTGCATACATTAAATAATACGGTATTGGCTACGCCCAGAGGGCTTATCGCGTTCCTGGAGAATAATGTGAACGCGGATGGGAGCATCTGTATCCCGGAGGCGCTGCGCCCCTATATGGGCGGCAAGGACAGAATCCATCCGGGCAGCGCCAGATAAATAAATCTGTCAGGAGAATAGGATGAAGCAAAAGAGAAATTCCTTCATGGTGCTTTTTTGTGGTATCTTTCTGGTTGTGGGAGCCATATTTACTGCAGCGGGCATCACAATGGCATTGACGGATTCCGGTTTCATGGAACGGGCGGAAGAAATCACGGCAGAAATCACAATAATCTCTTCCTACCGTGACACTGACGGCGACCAAAGACACAATGTATATGTGACGTATCAGTACGGTGGCAGGACTTATGAAGACATAGAATTGAATTTTTACAGAAGCGGCATGTATGAGGGACAGGAGATTTCCCTTCTGTGCGATCCGGAGAATCCAGGACATGTGAAATCCCCAGTAGGCATACTGCTTTTGAAAATGGTGTTTCTCCTGATAGGAATCCTCTTTATGGGAATCGCTCTTGTGTTTATGGCTGTATCCCTGAACAAGGTTCGCAGAAAGAAGAAAATCCTGTCGTCAGGAAAACGTCTGAGCGCCATTGTAGAACAGATAGCGGTCAATACCAGGTTCGTGATGAATGGGCGGAATCCTTATCAGATTTACTGTTATTACCGGGATGAATATAAAGATGTGATTTATCGGTTCAAAAGCGAGGATGTGTGGATAAATCCTAATGTGGTCCTACAGCCGGGAGACACCATAGATGTCTATGTGGACGGGGAGGACTACAGCCGCTACCATGTGGACGCGGAGAGCATATTGGATAAGAGGATAAAGGACTATACGTGACAGGGAAAGAAGGTGAAATATTTGCATAAATTTATGCGTGCCATTGGATTTGGTTCTTTGGATAACCATAAAAGGCTGCAGGAGCTGCTGACAGACGTAATCTTGAATGCTGACAGACGCAGCATTGTGAAAGGACAAAATGGAGCATTGACAGGTGAATTTTGCAAAGATTTCGCCAATGGACTGGGGATTGCCGTATGCGGTGAATTTGACGAGGACGAAAGATTCATCTATGAATATTATTATCCCTATCTGGAGGGAAGCGGCATCACATCCTGCGAGGATGTGTCTGTGGAGCGCCATGCGGAAAAGGAATCCTATGCAGGCGTATGCGACGATATAAAAGTCGGAATGTCGCTTATTTTTTATCTAAAAAATAAGATACCATATATGCGTGCCATGATGAATGATAAATTACCTGTCAGAGGCACTACGCTGACGCTTTCCGCCCTGTCTGTCAGTGGTACGATTCTGATGCCCATTCAGAAGAACGAGCAGCAGGTACAGAAAGTGAAGCAGGCTTCCGCCGCCAGAAACTCGCTCATGGCCGCTGCCAGAAAAGGGGACGAGGATGCCATAGAGACATTGACCCTGGAAGATATGGATATGTACACTACCATATCCAGACGGATTCAGAAAGAGGATATCTTTAGCCTGGTAGATACGTATTTCATGCCTTATGGGGTAGAGTGCGATTTGTATTCCGTGTTGGGAGAAATCATGGCGATTCGCCAGGTGACCAACCAGATTACTGGAGAAAAAATAAATATTATAACAATTTGCAGTAATGAGTTGACATTTGACGTATCTATTAATATAATAGATATATACGGTGAGCCACAGGTGGGAAGGAGATTCAAAGGAACCATCTGGCTGCAGGGAAGCATCAACTTCCCGGAGGGGTTCGCGTAGGCGATGGTAGGCTGTATGAAGGAAGTCGTGTTTCTGTAGCTCAGCAGGATAGAGCGTCCGCCTCCTAAGCGGAAGGCCAGCGGTTCGAATCCGCTCAGAAACGTTCGAGAGAGTAGTCAAGCCCTTGATTTACAAGGTGTTTGGCTATTTTCTTTTTTCTTGAATGTAATGTCTTACTGCCATAGCCAGAAACCGTGCTTCATTCTTATCTTTGCAGGGATACCATTTCAGGTGTTCTTTTCCGTCACTGCCTGTTATGCGGTAGACAATGTAGTATTTTACGGAGTTCTTCCGCTTTTTAGAATGAATGGAAGCCATGTTATCTCCCTTACATTAAACCGTTTGTTTCCAGAAATTCCTGAAAGGATTTTTTGGAAATCAGCAGAGAATTTCCGATACGGATAACTTGAAAAGGCTTTCCTTTTGAGGATTCTGCCTGCCGGACAAGGTTGTACGCTGCGGAGCGGCATATGCCCAGTAAGTCGGCACATTCTTCTACACGTAGGGTGAGTCGGTCTTGTTTTTTGGTTGTGTTCATAATGTGTTCTCCTTTTTTGTATATTTCGTATTACTGACCTACGATTTGTATGCATGATACCATACCTACGATTTGTATGTCAATGAGTTTTTTTTAATTTCAATTTTCTAGAATTTGTGGTATTCTATAGGAAATGGTGTATTGGTAAACCATTACACCATTACATCGTACACTTGTATGAAAAAGGAGAATTACATGGATACTCTTGGACAAAGAATACGAAAAATCAGGGATATGCGTAAATTAACTCAAAAAGCCCTTGCTTCAAAAGCCGGAATATCCGAAGTTGCTTTGCAATGTTATGAGTTAGGGACAAGAAGACCAAAACAGGAGCAGTTAATAAAAATAGCGGCAGCCCTTGATATAGATGTTGCATTTCTTATGCCTTGTAAAACGGATACTCCTATGGCTCTATTTGCGCTCTTATATGATATAATGGATGAATATGGAGATATAGAGATAATAAGCAAAGGCGGCCAAATCTTATTTGGAGTAAAGAAATCAAATGAGAATACAAAACTTCGTGCTGCAGTGGAAGCTCATGAGAGATTTTCTGTAGAGGATTTTAAAAAGTGGTTGATTAACTATCCTCCAAAGGTTCATAATGGAAAAATAGAAAAGAATGATTTGGTCTGATAGAATGAGAATTTTCTAATGTTTGAGTAAATGCTGTCTGTAGATAGGATAAAGGCGTGTACACGTTTTTACCAATGACAGACATAGAAGATTACAATATCGCCCATATAGAGCCATAAAATTGCCTTATACAGCGTGTACACAAATTTTAATTAAGAAAGTCATCATAAACAAACAGGAAAGGGGAAACAAAATGGAAGAAATGAAAAAAATAGATGAAGTCCACAGAGCATATGAAATCTGCAAAGAGGTATTTTCCCCCACGGTGGGAATCATAGAGGTCGGTTCAGAGATTGAGGACAAAGAGGAATATGAGTTTTATAAAATGGCACATGAGTTCTTTTTCCAGAAAAGGCAGAAAGAACTGATTGCAAAGGGGATATACTGATGAAAAAAGTCTATACCCTGATTGCAGGAGTAAATGGAGCGGGAAAATCTACATTTTACAATCTGGGAAACATACTGCCCAGAGACCAGAAAAGAATCAATTCTGATGAAATTCTAAGAGAGAACAAGGGGGACTGGAAGAATTTGCATGACCAGTCCAATGCAATGAAAGAAGCGGTAAAAAGGATAAAAACGTATATGCAGGAGGGCATTTCGTTCAATCAGGAAACCACGTTGACAGGAAACAGTATTATCAATAATATCCGAAAAGCAAAGAATCTGGGATTTATTGTAAGAATATACTATGTGGGACTGGAAAGCGAGGATTTGGCTGTGGCAAGGGTCGCTGACAGGGTAAGGGTCGGCGGTCATGGAATTGAGGAAAAGGATATACGAAAAAGGTATGAGAGTTCATTGCAAAATCTGAAAACAGCCATACAGTTATGTGACGAGGTTTATGTATATGATAACACTGTAAGTTTCCGACAGGTGGCTATCTTTAAGGACGGAATGAAGATAACAGATACGAAAATGTGCGGTTGGTTAGAACATGCCCTTGCAGAATGAACATATGTTTACTATACTGGTAATCTTGTAAGAGGGATTTCCTGATGTATGTACAAATATAAACATGGAATTAAGCAATAGGTATTGTACAGATAGATGGAATTACTCCCTCTGTTTTATCATTCATTCTTCTTGGAATCATCCTCTATGGGAGTCATGGTTCCTGTCCTGACAGTGCTTGCGGCAGTTGCGCTGACAGCCGCCTTTTTCCTTGTAAGAATTCAGCAAGGTTCTCCGTCACCTGTTGTAGCTGTCCTGCCAATGCGTCAACGCTCCGCTCCCGCTTCTGGCGCAACTGCAGAAATCTCTGCGTCCCCTCCGGGGTGTCAAGCCCGTACTTCCGTATGGCTGATTCTATCGTGATAAAATACTGCGAATCCCTCTTGTACTCTATGCCGCCCATATACTCCGGCTTACCTGCATTTTCCCTCATTCTCCGTTGCACGATTTCAAGCTGTTTTGGCAGGGCAAGCATGGTATCATATCCCTTTAACGCTTTCCTGGCTTCGTCAAGGGCAAGCGAACATTCCCGGCACCTGTCCCACAAGCCGGAAACGATTTTCCTTGCCTGGCTATAGGTATAGACCTTGTTGAGCTCCACCAAGGAAAGACTGTCAAGGTTTTCCTGTATCTCACGCACAAGCCTTTCCCTCCTGCTCTCGTTGTTTTTTCTTTTGCCGCTCCTGCTCTGCGCCCTGGCTTCCCGTATCGCCCACAGAAGCATGGCGGCGCCATCCTGCTCGATAATGCCCCGGAAGGCGGCGCGCGGGTGACGGTGCAAATAAAAACGGAATAAATCTATCCATTGTGACGGAATGTAGACTTTTAGCTGGTAAACTCTCCTTAAGCATATAAACGCTGGAAAGGAGAGTTTTTTCATGGAGATACAGATCGCATCTTTGAAGAAAGTTTATGGAAAAAAGGCCGCTTTGGACGGCATCACCTTTTCTATCGGAAATGGTATGTACGGGCTGATAGGAAGGAACGGGGCAGGGAAGACGACTTTGATGCGGATTCTTGCCACACTGAGCAGACCTTCCGGCGGGCAGGTCACATTTGACGGGATCCCTCTGGAGGATACAAAGAAAATCAGGCCTTTCATTGGCTATCTGCCCCAGGAGTTTTCCTTATACCCGGATATGACGGTACTGGAGGTCATGCGTTATCTGGCGGCGCTATCTGACATTCCGGGGGAGGTCTGGCGGGAACGCATCCCCCGGCTCCTGCGGCAGGTGAATTTATGGGAGGACAGGACAAAAAAGGCAGGGAAGCTGTCCGGCGGGATGAAACGGCGGCTCGGCATTGCGCAGGCTCTGCTGGATGACCCACAGGTGCTGCTGGTTGACGAGCCCACAGCAGGGCTTGACCCGGAAGAAAGGCTCCGTTTTTATGCTCTGCTGGATGAATTTTCAGGCAGCCGTACCGTGGTCGTGTCCTCCCATATCATGAGCGACATTGAATCGGTGTGTGAAAACGTGGCGGTACTGGATGCCGGGCGGCTGCTGTTTGCCGGTACGGTGGGGGCGTTGGCAAAAAAGGCGGAGGGGAAAGTGTATGAATTGGCCGTCCCCAAAAAGGAGCAGGATGCGGTCAAAAGGGATTACTATATCCTGTCCAGCCAGAGCCATGCATCGGATGTAAAAGTCCGTGTGCTGGCTGACGGAATTCCGCCATTCCGTCCCGTTTCCTGCGCGCCTACGGCATGGGACGGTTATATGGAGCTGCTGCGCCAACTGGAAAAGGGGGTGGGGAAAGGATGAGCCTGTTTCTGATGGAATGCAAAAAAACAGCGAGGGGAGCCCTGTACTGGCTGTATGTGCTGGCATTGTTTTTGGTCTGCATCCGCCAATTTGACGCGGCAGTGGAGGATGAACTTCGCGGGAAGGATGATCCCACGTCCGTATTTTATACTGCGCCGGATGGCATATATGCCGGGGACTCCGAGCGGCTGTCTGAGGTGGAGAGGCAAAGAAATATGATGGCCGGGGCAGCCGCACGGCTTTTGGACAGTTACCGGAATAATACGTATGAATATTATCCTTTCGGATATGTCAAAACAAAGACAATGTCCGGGGAGGAGCAGAGCAGGATTCTTTCTTTCCTGGCAGAGCTGACAGGTATGAGTGAGGAAGCGATAAACGCAGCGGCAGGGAAGGAGGTTGCGGAAGAGTTCCGGATTTCCGGCGGCGGTGGGTTCGTTCTTGAGCCGGGGGAGGGAGGAAAGAACGAAAGCGGACAGTTTGTCATAGAGCCCGGTGATTGGAAATATACGGAAAACAGTGATGATATAGCCGGTGCATCACAAGACTCGGAATGTGGTTTTGACAAGGTGACATTTGAACGTTTCCGGGAGATCATGGGAGAGGTGGATGCCATGATCGGGCGCAATTCCTATTTCAGCCAGGAAATGCTTGCGCTGTATTACGGTGGGAATGATATGGAGGAAAGTCCGGTTACGCAGCGGCAGCACAGGGAATTCTATGAAGGAGACCATGTGACAGGGGCATTTGCCAGGTATTACTGCGACAGTATTTCCCTGGTGGCCTTAGGGCTGCCCGCCCTGGTGGAGATCGAGCTGATGATGAGGGATAAGAGCCGTAAGATGCAGGCGCTGGTGTACCCGCGGAGGGTTCCCGGCATAAGGCTGGTCTGCACCCGCTTTGGGGCATCCGTCTGTATGGTGATGCTGCCTGTCCTTATCTTCCCGGTCAAGTCGCTGGCGGCACTGGTGCGGTTCTGCAGGGAGACAGGAGTGCAGCCGGATGTATTTGCTTTTGCAAAATATGTTTTGCTGTGGATTCTGCCCACAGTCCTGCTGGTCATGGCCATCGGGCTGTTCCTGACGGTACTGACTGAGAATTATTCCGGCATTTTAGTTTCAGGGCTGCTCTGGCTGGCGGGCAGGCCGTCTGTGGGCAGGATTGCAGGGGGAAATTACGAGTTATTTGACCTAATCGTCCGCCATAATACATTAAAAGGGTATGGGAGGATGATGGAGGATATCCACATGCTGGTGTGGAACAGGGTTTTCATTTCCGGTATGGCTTTTGTGCTTTTGGCGCTCTCGGTTGCCGTATATGAGGCAAGACGGAAAGGGGTGGGTATCTTTGAGAACCGAAAACTTTTTAACGGTTTTATGGGCCAACGTCCGCATGAACTATAAGAATACGTTCATTCCGTCCATCCTGCTGTTGTCTGTTATCCCGCTGATTTATGGGACTGCAAATCTGGACAGTATAAAATCCGCTGACTGTCTGGAGCGGATGGTAGCGTTGGTTGGGATTCCCATGTTCACATCCCTGTTCTGCCGGGAACAGTCCCATGACCTATATGGCATAGTCGCTCTGCGCCCGCTTTCCTTCCGGGTGGTGGCAGCGCTGCGGATTGGAATCTCAATGGCGGGCAGTTTTGCGCTGGTGATGGTATTTGCAATCTATATGCGCGCCTGTGGAAGCATATTCCCCATGGGAGTATATGCTGTCCGGGCATTTGCGGCCTGTATGGCGTTAGGGTTTGCGGGGCTGCTTTGTGCTTCTGTTGTAAAAAGTACAGTCGCCGGGTATTTGGGGGCGTTCTGTTACTATTTTGTGGTACAGGCCGGAACCGGTGATTCAATGATTAAGCCCGTTACAAACGGGATCCATCCGCCGTTTGTATTATTTATTTGTAGTACAGCAGCGGCAAGCCTTCTTTTTTGTAAGCCCTCCTATCGATGATGCCTGTGGCATCTCTGTGGGGAGGAAGCGTGGGCGCTGCGCCGGCAAAGCCTTGTGGGGGAATGGCTGAAGTAACCGCTTGCTATTTGAATCACGCTCCCTTATACTGTCAAGTGGAGGTGAAAGCATGGTTCGTTTTTACATAGTCAGGCATGGGCAGACGCTTTTGAACAGCTTAGACCGGGCGCAGGGATGGGCTGATTCGCCGCTCACCGAAGCAGGGAAGCAGATGGCGGCTGACATCGGGCATAAATTAAAGGGGATTGGTTTTGATGCGGTGTACGCCAGCGATATGCTCCGTGCCGTACAGACGGCAGAGCTGATTCTGGAAGCAAACGGAAAAGAGGGTGTGCCGATAAAAAAGGATGTAAGGCTGCGGGAATGGTGTCTGGGGAGTATGGAGGCAGAAAACAACGCAGCTTTCATGAGGAATGTGACAGGCTGGCTGGGAGGAGGAACGTCCTTTGCAGAGCTGAACCAGCGGCTCCCCGATATTGCGGCTGCCCTCTATGAACATGACACCACAGGAATGGCGGAGACGTTCCAGGCAATAAAGGAACGCCTGAAAGCCGCATTCGTGGATATTGCCCAAAGGCATGGTATGGGGGATGGCAGCAATATCCTGATAATAACCCACGCCTTTGCCATAAAGACAATCATCCATTTATTTGCGCCGGAGCAGTTAGGCAAAGTGGGGAAGGTAAAGAACGCGTCAGTTTTCCGGTTTGTGTTTGAAAACGGGGTTTTCTCATTGGAGCCGGATATACAGTTATGAAAAGTCAGCAGGAAAGCCTGTCAGGGTTCTCCTGCTGACTTTTTGTCCGGCCCGTCCAAAAAGCCTGCGCCCCAATCGCAGGCCGCCCGTGCGCCGACAGCCGCCAACCTCCAGCCCGTCCGCCTGATCGCCGTCCAGGGCAGAGAGGGGCTTGCGAAGACAGGGAAAGGGGCGAACCCTTACGGAGCAACCCTGGCGGTCATTGTCTGCGCTGACCACGGAAAGGCATGGGTGCGCCCCTTTGATAAAAACCAGACCACCGACATAGACGCATCCTTGGAAAGTTTTCCATTCGTTCCCGAAAAGTGGCCGTTTCGTTCCCTCCGCCCGAAAAACGGAAAATTTCTGCCGATATAAAAAGATAGATACCTATCTTTAAGTGAATGCCTATATGGCTTTGAGGTGATGGATTTTGGATATTGCGGTTGTGGATGACGAGAGAGCGATCAGGGAGCATATATGCGGGCTGGTGGAAGAACAGCAGCCGGAGAGCCGCATAGAAGCCTATGCCACGGGCGAGGAGCTGCTCGCATCG
>CAJUFB010000093.1 GCA_910585805.1 uncultured Acetatifactor sp. | reverse complement strand
GAGACCGTCCATCCGTCCTCCCCATGGTAATCCTCCGCCCGGACATCCATGGCAATACCGCCCAAACAAAAGCATGCCAGGAGTAAACTTATCAATCTTCTCTTCATGCCGCCTCCTATTCCAGTTCCTCATGTTCCCCCACAGTGCCCTGCTTCTCATAGAATTTCCGGCTGCCAAAAGATTGCATCCGTAAATCCTATGGGGCACAGTGCGGAGACATGCTGTTTCCAGTTCCACATGTCCTCACTGTGCCCAAACCCTATCTGAAGCTTAGTGTGCCGTCTTCTGCGATGTTCACTCTGCGGCCCCATGCGCTCCAGATGGCATCCTCAGCGTTATGTGTCTGTACAGCATCTGCTTCTACTTCTACCCCGAACTGGACACCGTCATATTCATAAATTGTCTTAATGGTCTTATATTTTCCGTTTATTTCCACAACCTGGCTTACCTTGGCCGCTACCACGCCATTTACAGTCAATGTATCCGTAAACGGAACGGATTCCTCATCCACTCCCAGAATATGGCGATAATACAGCACTGTCCGCTCCTCCGTGGAAGCTTCCTCATCTATCAGCCAGTGGCTGCCCAGGTTCACCAGATTCAGGTCAATCATATCGGGAGTCAGTTCCTGATTCTTCGTCCCGTCCTCGTTTTCCCAGTACTTATAGATATAGACGCGGACATATTCCTCTATGCTTCCGCTGTTGTGCACGGAAAGCACCTCCGGATAAGTCTTGCCCATGCGGAACTTCTCGTCCTCCTGCAGCATGTTGGAGAAAAGATACCCTTCCGTCTCATCCCAGGTTCCGTCGGATTCTTCTCCATAATCTCTCCAGGCGATACGGGTGCCGTTCTCCAACAGGCTGACGCCGATATTGTACATCTGTACCCGGGAGGTATAATTCTCGGAATAATAAGTCAGTGCCGCCCTGGCTCCCCCGATGGTACTGCCCAGAAGCATGGCGGCGGCAGCCGCAAACAGCGCTATGGTTACTATGGGGGATGCCAGTTTCTTCTTTAAGTTGCCTTTATTCATCTTAGCCTTAGCCATCGATCACCACCCCCGATTCATCCATGCTGGCGGAATCCAGTGTCATCGACCAGTCCGCATAGGGATTCCCCGCCTCGTCATACCGGACAGGCGTGCTCTCATAGACCACCACCACGTTGAAGCTGGCAGGATCCGTGATGTCTTCCGGAACATTCTCGATCCTCACCTGAAGCTCCTCTGTCACCTCTCCGCCGTTTACTATGCCGTCGTAATAATAGTATCCGTCCTCACCCAGAGACCATCTGCCGGATTCATCCACGTAAACCAGGTCATACGCACTGCCGCAGAAAGCTTTCGCCCGGATATACACCGGTTCGGAACCGGCTTCATTGGCAATACGCACATGCTTTACCCAGTTGGAAAACGTCTCGGTGATCTCTGTCCGGTCTCCCATCTCAATGGGGAATCCGCCTCTCACAGCCACATATGTGGTAAAATATGCATGGGCAGTTCCCATACCTGCAGCCAGAACGCCTGCCGCCGCTGCAGCCGCAAGGAAAGTACACATCCTTTTCTTCATGTCAGCCAGCCCTCCTTATTCCTGCACCCAGATCCACTCCCCGTTCTCCGGATCATACTCGAAATGGTTTGTAATCCCATGGCCTCCGTTCCCGCTGTTGTCATAATCGTTGGTAAATGTCACGGAAACCACCTCGTCTGCCCCTATGATCACCGGACCGTCAGGACCTGCGATCAGGCTGTATCCCGCGCCACTGTAAACCTCCGTCACTGTAACCTCCGCTCCCACCGGGATCTTGTCTATCAGCACATGCTGTTCTCCCGGTGCGTTGAAGGTCATGCTCACCACATCGCTGTACACCAGCTCCCCGTCAAGCACTGCTTCCACCTGGAAGACAAATGTGGCTTCGTAGGAATCCTCATAGGTCAGCAGATCCTTAATGATCTCCAGGGAACCGTTCCGTTCCTCACGGTCCGGCTTCAGATACACAGTCAGATCATACATCCAGTCCCCCGGATTCGCCGAACTGATCACGCCGTTTTCATCTGCCTCCTTGGAAGGGATGGCTGCCAGCTCCGGTGCAAAGCGGAAGGTGTGTTCTTTTGAATAAGCCACTGTGACAATGCTCTCCGTCCCGTCTTCCCCAGGTATGGTGGTAACGTAATCCTCCACATCAGAACCTCTCGCAATCAAAAGATAGAGTCCCGGTGTCAGAGCCTCCGCGGCATCACTGTCCGCAATAGCGGTCCCCAGAGGAGCACCTGCAACGATGGGGAGCTTCGCCTCAGTCCCGGGAGCCACTCCCAGGGCAATCTCTGCCGCCTCCTGCGCCAGTCTCTGCCAGTCCTCTTTGTCCAGCCCTTCCCCTGCTGTCAGGCTGCCATAAGCCTCCAGCATCTGAAAACCATATGCATCGGCGCCGCTGCCTGCTTTCGCCTCCGCCACCTTATACAGGTCAACTACCACACCGGCTTGAGCCAGCTCTGCCGCGGTCTCCTCACCTCCGGGACTGACGGTCAGGCTGCAGTCCTTTGACAGATCCAGATCCTGTGCCGCGCTTCCCGCCAATGGTAAGGCAAGCACGGCACCCAGTGCAATGGCCAGTGTCCGTATCCATTTATGTCTCATAGAAGCCTCCTCCTTGCTAAAATTGATATAAAGTCATCATTGCCTTTTTGATTCTTTTTCACTCCCTGGGGCAAAGCTTACTTGCGAAGTTCATCCAGAATTTCTTTTTTGGTCTTTCTGCGCCCTTTTACACTGCCTGCAATCAATGAGACAGTCAGAGTCACAAACAAGAGTGGGATTCCTACCGCAGGTATCACAATGTAATTTGGAATCCTGACTGCCTCGGCGACTACAACTACCTCACCTGCTATATTCTCAATTCTCTTCCCCCTCACCAGCATACGGTGGGTGTTGACTCCGTAAGGGGTACATGTGACTAAGGTACAGTAGTCCCTTCCGGGCTGTATGGCGAGTTCATCTGTCTCCTCTGGCAGAACGATGCGAATCTGGTCTACCATGTAGGTAGTTGTCTGTCCCATGACATTGAGCGTAAAAGTATCCCCTTCCACCATCTGGTCTAAGTCCGAGAACAGCTTCGCGCTGGGCAGGCCACGGTGGCCGGACAGCACGGAATGTGTCCGCTCCCCGCCTACCGGAAGGGAAGAGCCCGGGATATGCCCCACTGCAATCTGCAGCACGCTCTCGTCCACGCTGTGGTAAATCGGAAGGTTCACGCCGATGGCCGATATCTGGACATATCCCATGATACCGGTGCCGCCGATATCCAGCAATGCTTCATACTCCGCGTATTCCTCCTCGGTCAGGTCGAAGTCCACCCCGTTGAGGAGCTTTGTATTGTATGCCTGCGCCGCCTTGATGGCATCCTCTCTCTCCTGGGCGGACAAATCTTCCACTGCCGTCACATAGCCTGCGATTGCCTGGGTAGCATGCATGGAATTCCACCAGTCGCTGACCGAAGGATAGAGCAGAATCCCCACTCCTACTAACAATATAACTAATAATATAATTGTCGAAACCGAAGAGCCTTTTCCCTTTTTCTTTCCCTTCGTTTTCACAGCTTCTTTCTTCTTCATAGGTTTCCCCACTGTGGATTGATACGGCAGCTCCCGGCTGCTTACTGACGTTGGCCGGATCGACATGTGATCATGTCGGATCCGTTGCTCGCCGCACACCGCGTGAAGGTGTCAGTTAAGTGCGGCATCCCGGGGGGCGGGGTTTCCGTCCCCGGGGTTTGTTGCTGTTCAATTGTGCTTAAGTACCGCAGCAATCCGGATTAGCGATTGCTCATGCGTTTCTTGGCAACCAACAGGATGCCTGCTCCGATTACCAGGATACCGCCTACTACGTAGAAGATGGTAGTACCGATGCCACCGGTGGAAGGAAGGAGGGAACCCTTCTGGTTAACGATAGATGTCTCAAGCGTATTATATCCTCCCACTGTTACATTTTTGTTATCTGATGCAAAACTTTTGGTCTCTGCATTAAATGTCAGGGTGAACTTAATCGGCTCAATGGTATTGTATCCCGGCAGTGTCTTTGTCTCAGTGATGGTATATTCTCCGACTCCAAGACCCTTGAAAGTTACAGTACCATCTGCTCCAACCACGCCTACTACATCTGTTGCTGTCTCCCCTACGTTTCCTTTTGTGACAACGGTTGTGGTCTTTTCATATTTCTTATTTACATCATCATAATCAGCACTATTGTCAGTCTCATCGTCTGCCATGGTAGGTGCTGTGGTGGTGTAAGTGCCATCCTTCAACTTCCAATACTCGCCATCGGCTGCTTCTGTGAAAGCCTCTTCTGTAACCAGAACAATGTTTACGCCGTTGCCAGTTAAAGTGAACTCAACTCCAGGAAGGAACTTATTGTACTCATCTTTCTTTAAGATGGTCAGCTCGGTTGTATAAGTAACAACCTCAATCTTGGGAGTCTCACCTGTCGGATGCTCAGGCGTAGGCTTCTCCGGCTTCTCAGGAGGGGTAGTGGAGCCGTCACCGCTGTTGTTCGGGTCATTTGAATAGGACAGCTTGACATCATTGGGGTTTCCGTCTCCTGCTATTACAGCATTCTCATTCAAGATAGCCGTATAAGTCAAAACAACCTTTGTGCCCTTTGTAATATCTCCAACTCCCAAATCTGTTAAAAGAGACAATGCCTTTAAATCTATAATCCCTACTTCAATGGTGGTGCCTGTTGTCTTATCATATGTTCCGACACCCTTATAGAAATACTTTGTAACATCTACGCCGTTAACAGTCACCTTGATGCTATTTTCCTTATAGGTAAGGCCTTTGCTCAAAGTATCTGTGAACATGTAGTAATAGGTCTTGTAGTCAGCGATGTTGCTGGGCATAGTACCGGTAATTTCATAATTTACTTCATCGCCGATAGATGCCTCGTTGGTATCAACCTTGTTCCCATCTTCTACAATTTTCTTATCAGTTTTAGGGACATCTGCTTTAGGTACAATCGTTAAAGTATCATCTACTACCTGAGTTACATATAAAGTATATGCTTCATTCGCTCCATCCTGTGAGCCATCCTTATCCTTCACTAAATAGTAACCCGCTGTAAGACCTTTATATTCCGTGCCGCTTCCAGTCTTGATAGGATTAGAATCAAGCTTCACATACTTTTGGATAACTGCAAGCTTTTCCGTATCAGAAGGTTTGTCTTTAACGCTTTCCAGTTCATTCAAAATAGTTGCATCAACCTTCACTCCAGCTGTTCCAGTACCATTCGCACCCCACTTAATATTGGACAAAACGCCATCTGCATACTCACCAGTGAAAATCTGGTAAATTTCATAGGTGTGGGTTACTGATCTAGGAGTCTCTGTATTGTCTCCCTCTCCACTACCGCTTCCCTCATCTGGTGTGTTGGATGTACCAGGACTTGTTACATCCCCACCACCTTCTGTTGCGAATACAGTCAGGCTCATTCCCAGAACCATGACCATCGCCAGCAATATGCTGACTATCTTTTTCATACGCTTCATAACTTTCTCTCCTTCCATGATTTTGTACTTGTCTGAAGCTATGTGGGTAAATTCCCACAAATTTACTGTTCCTTTTTTCAGATTCCAGAGTATACCTCCCCCTCATCCCCTCCTTTCTCTGAATTTCTTTTTATACAGAAAGCCTGCGCCAAATAGGACTATCATGCCGCCTGCCATTGTATATAGGATTGTGCCGGTGCCGCCAGTTTCGGGAAGTGCGAACATATTGACATTATTATAAGTAATTTCTACAGTTGTCTCTTTGCCAATTATGCCAGTTACTTGATTTTGGTTTGTATCCGAAACACTACCTCCGTCAATCTCAGGATGATAGGTATTTGACAAAACTGTCCATACAGGATTTCCTACTGAATCATAAACAACATTGCCATCACTATCCCGTTGTACCTTCACTGGTCCAATTTCCTCAATAATGTACGTGGTTCCATCTGGAAGATAACTAATGTCAATATATTCTCCTGCTTTCAAAAAGAATTTAGCATCATTCCATATAAGGATATCATTTTCAACAAAAACCCCATTACTGTATTTTTTGTATGAATAGTCATCCATTAACTGTTCATTATCTTTCATGAACTTTATTGTGAACCCAAATTCTTCCTCTGTATTATCTGTTTTACCGTTAACTTTTTTTTGAATTTTGAGATTCCCAACATCCTGTTTTGGTGTACTGAATGACACTGAGGGCAAAGTAAACTGCATCCAACAGGAAGAGCCGTATGCACCACGTTCCGTATAATAAAAGTAAAGTCTATAATTTCCTTTTCCCGACTCACCTTTCGGAATCCAGTCCCAAAGATTTACATACTCACCAACCGAACTATGCACTCCGCCAATATCACAGATTAGAGTTCCATTACCATAATTCCCGTTTTCATCCTTTTTGCTTAAAAGAACCCACATATCATCATCGCCATAAAACAGGTATTCTAATGGACCTATATAATCTTCTGTCAATTCAAAATCAACTTGATATTGCATCCCGAAAAAGCTATTATGGTCTAATCCATCGTCATTAACCGATATACCATTGGTATTTGCCCCCTTTTCATTAAAACCTTGCAGTTCTTGATTTCTTTTTCCAAACATCAAATCGTTTCCATCTTTTCCAGCCGATTCGACTTTATCAAGCGGCCAAAAATTATTTGTCCATATATGGTTGTTGCTTCCAGGATGGTTAAACAAGTGCAAATCCGCTATCGTGCTCCCCGGTGTAGTCGCCTTTACCAAAGTATACGTATCACCTTTTCGTTCAAAAGTAAGTGAACTGCCAGCTTCTCCAGAATATACTGTTTTTCCTGCTGCGTGCCCGTCACTAAACAGCTTAGGCGCATTAACACCCTCCGCATATATTAGATGTCCATTTGAATCTGTTGATTGGACTAACCCAAACGTACACCCTTTAAAGCTTAATTGGTCAGAATGAGATTTGTTGTTGCTATCTTTATACAGTTTGCCATTCGTTCTATTCAAATAGTTACCATTCCACTGTAAGTCCTCCATAGTTGTTCCTGTATTATTGTTTCCAAATCCTAACGTATTTCCATTACTGTTAATTCCCTGCCTATCTGTATAGATGTACCATATTCCAGATTTATTAGGATTTGATTTATTAGCCCCGCGGGACAATACATTAGCATCTTTCTTTTCCGGGGCGTTATACACCTTACCATCCGAAATATCATAGTCATAGAAAAATACATTCTGATTTGACTCTTCTTTTCTTGTAGGGTCACATACCAACCTAATAACTGTATTCGAATCAATTAATATAAAATTTTGATTTTCTGCAGTAACCTGCCGATTCGTAAAATGTACATTCTCCACAGTAGTATAAGTAATATCTGCCCCCTCACTCTCACCTTCATTTCTAAAACTGTATATCTTCCAGTCATTGGGATTAGTACTTGCACTTTTGTCAATTGTACTCACCCATATTTCCTTCAATTCGTAATTACCGTTTTTAGAAAGACGATTAAAATACAGAATATTGGGAGCCTTAATATATTCGTAATCCACCTCTGTATATATTTCTTTTAAAACTGATTCTGTTTTCACTCTATAGCGATTGCCATCTTGCTCCAAATAAATGTACTTAGTATTAGCTCCTTTCGGTTTCGTAATTTCTTTTACAATCGTTCCCCATGGAGAAGTTGTTTCTACGAATGCATCACCTCCATTTCTCGGTAAATTACCTCCATTGTTTAATCCACCATTATCTGTGTCAATTACATCCAATTTCTGACTATCATTACCTTCCTCAGCAATTACATCCAAATTTGCATAATATTGTACTGTAAACTCAGGATTCGCCTGGCTAGTTCCCACAATTGCCATAACATCAGCTTTACTGCTTAACGTCAAAATCATTGGCACTGCCATTGTCTCATGATTCACTACCATAGCATCAGCAATTTCATTTTCTGTTTCATCTTCTGCTAATTCTACAGCGGCTATCACTACCTCTGGCTTAATATCCAAATCAATCGGTATCTGCTCCTCACCATCCAAATCCAACGTCTCCGGGTCAACAGCCGTTTCCGCATATTCCACCAGCGCCTCGCTGGGCTTCACTTCCGCTGTCACTGTACAGTCCGACAAATCCAGCTTCTTGCCGTCATATAGCATTTTATAAGACAGCACCTGCAGGAACAGTTGGTCATCAAGCTCATCCGCTCCGTCCGTCCCATCCGCATACACAGCGGCTGCAGCCTTGGCATACTCTTCCGCATTCTCGTCCAAAGGGTCGACACGAAACTCTAATTTCTTTTCCAAATCACTGTTTTCAATGATTACAGAGACACCGTTCTCCGAAGTCATAACATCTGCTTCCACATCGCCGCTGTCTTCCGCTTCGCCGCTTTCGCTCCCCTCAGGAAGCTCGGTGCTCTCAGTGTCATCTGTTCCCGCTTCGGCTTCTTCATTCGCAGCATCTTCTCCGGTGCCGCTCTCTTCCGCCTCACTTTCCACAGGGCTGTCAGGCGCGGCGGCTTCTCCCTCCGCGCCCGCTTCTTCCCTTGGTCTCATCCCATCAACGGGCACATTGACTTCGCCCTCTATCCGAAATGTGACCTCGAATTCATCTGTCTCATATTTCAGTTCCGCATCCACCGGAACCCTCACATTCTCCACGCCGTAGCCAACGGCAATCTCAGAGAAGCTGCCTATCTCAAAGGTGGTTCTGCCGTCCTCCACCTTGCTGCCCTCCAGCATCTCCGTGCCGTCCTCTGCAAAGTGGATGACCGTAATAGTCCTGCCCTCTGCCAGTCCGTTCTCGTCAAGGAACTGTACAGTGACGGTGACCGGGCTCTCCGGCTCCACTTCCCGGCCGTTTACATAGAAACCAATCTTCAGCAGGGCCCGCATGGTAGCCTTATCATCTCCCAGGACTTCCTGATATTCCTCCTGACGCTTCGCGTAATGCTCCCCATTGTTCTCCTCGGTGATCTGCTCCGCAATCAGTTCTGCCTTCTCCGGAATGTTTGCGTCCCGATTGTAGACAGCTGTGATAATAAAATCTTCATTCTCGAATGTCTTGGTAACAGGCTGACTGGATACCTTACAGGCTTCGCTGTGGACATGTTCCAGTATCTCCACCTGTCCGCAGATCAGCGCACCGTCCGCATCATAACATTCTCCCGTATGTGTATGAAGCTGTACTTCCTCCTGTCCGCAAATGGGTTCCGCTTCACCTTCTGCTTCATCTTCCGTTTCGCCTTCTGCCTCTTCAGGGTAACACTCTTCGCTGTGGACATGCACCTCAGGCAACGGGCATATCAGCTTTCCGTCCGCATTGTAACAGTAGTCTGTATGGCTATGGGCCGCATAGTCGGCTTTCCCGCAGATCAGATTTCCTGCTTCGTCGTAACAGTCAGCATCATGCTGATGAATCTGCTCATCACAGTAGAGCGCTGCCAGGGCCAGCCCCTTCTCATTATAACCGCAGATCAGGTTGCCCTCTTCGTCGTAACAGCTGTCCTCATGCGCATGAAGCGCCGTCTCATAGCCGCAGATCACATTGCCGTCTTCATCATAGCAGCTCTCTTTATGCACATGTGCCGCCGTCTCATAACCGCAGATCAGATTTCCTGCTTCGTCGTAACAGCTGTCCTCATGGACATGAGCCGCTGCCTCATAGCCGCAGATTACATTGCCCTCTTCGTCGTAGCAGCTCTCTTCATGGACATGAGCCGCCGTCTCATAGCCACAGACTAAATCTCCGTCCTCATCATGGCAGCTGTCCTCATGGACATGGCTTGCCGTCTCATAACCGCACTGCAGATTTCCCTCTTCATCATAGCAGTTCTCATCATGCACATGCTTTGCTGTCTCATAACCGCAAACCGGATCTCCCTCTTCATCATAGCAGCTGTCCTCATGGACATGGCTTGCCGCCTCATAACCGCACTGCAGGTTCCCTTCCTCATCGTAACAGCTGTCCTCGTGCACATGGCTTGCCGTCTCATAGCCGCAGGTCAGGTTCCCTTCCTCATCATAGCACTTATCTTCATGCACATGGCTTGCCGTCCCGTAACCGCAGATCAGCTCCCCTGCGTCATCATAACACTCAGGCACATGGATATGCGTTGCATCATGCCCGCAGATCAGATTGCCTTCCTCGTCATAGCAGCTGTCCTCATGTATGTGAAGCTTCGCTCCGTTCTCCAGCGCAGCCACCTCTTCCGGCGTCAGTTCCACTGTCTTAAAGCAGCTGTCTTCGCCGTCCGTATGCGCATGCATATGTTCTTCCAGCTGGAGCAGTCCGCATGAAGGCCTGCTTCCCTCGATCAAATTGCCTTCCTCATCAAAGCACTCTTCTGCATAGCAGCTTTCATCATGGGTATGAAGCTCTGCCTCGCCGCATGTCAGCCTGGTCACTTCTTCATAACACGCCTCCGTATGAACATGGCCCGTGGCTCCCGCGCCGCTTTCCGATCCGGCCGATTCGCCGCTTTCTCCTGAAGCCCCGTCACTCTCCTGTGACTCCACGGATGCTGCGCTTTCCTCCGGCTCTGCGGAGTCAGCTTCTCCGGATCCCTCTTCTGCTTCGCTCCGGGCATAACATGTGTCGTCATGTGTATGCTCTTCCGTTTCACAGATATAACCTTCCTGATAGCATCTCACGATATGCTCATGCTCTTCTGAACCGCAGATGATATTTCCTTCTTCATCCACGCAGCTCCCGTCATGGACATGAACCGCTTTCCCGCATATCTCGTTTCCGTCTTCGTCATAACATACGATGATATGTCTGTGCTCTTCCTTTCCGCAGATGAGATTTCCTTCCTCATCCCGGCAGCTCCCGTCATGGATATGTTCTTCCATGCCGCATATGATACTGCCATCCCCGTCAACGCACTCGACTGTATGTTCATGCCCTTCCTGTGTGCAGATCAGCACCTGCCCCGAACAGCTTTCATCATGAGCATGCTCTTCCATTCCGCAGACCGGCTCTGCCTCCCCCGCTTCGTCTCCCCCATCGGGCAAAACAGCCTCTCCGGCATCATCGGGCGCCGCCGCAGACTCTTCCGGTTCCGCCGCATCCGTACCAGGCAGATTTTCTTCACTGTCCGCAGCATCCTCTGCCGCTCCTTCCTCACAGATCAGAATCTTCTCCGTCACGTAGCATTCCTCGGTATGCTCATGAACAGGATGCTCCTCCAGCGTGCAGGCCAGGCTGCCGTTCGTATCATAGCAGCTGTCGTTATGCGTATGGATCACGTAATCGGCATAACCGCAGACAGGTTCTGTACCCGGATTGCCCTCCTCGTCCGTCTCATAACATTCATCGGTATGCTCATGCACTTCGTATTGGCAGTCCAGCACTTCCACCTTATGCGTCATCGCCTGACCGTAAAGCTTCAGTGCCGTCAGCGTGCCGTATGTTACTATCACTGCCAGACACAGAAATACGATCAGCCGGCGCCTGTATTGCTTCTGTTCCTTTAACAGCTTTCCTGCCTGTGACAAAAACTCAACCTTCATAATGCCGTCTCCTTCCTTCTACCGGTATCTATCAATTTACAACCCCGAATGCCTCCAACGGCCAGACCCGGAGCAATATTCTTCCGATTACCATATCGTTGCTGACACATCCTACCGCCGTATTCCGGCTGTCAATACTTGTTGCCCTGTGATCCCCCATCACAAAACATCTTCCCTCCGGTACCTGATAGGGTAATGTGATATTGCAGTCCCCCAAAGCTTTATCCGTAACATAAGGTTCCTCCAGCAGTTCCTCGTTTATATAGACATTTCCTTCTTCGTCTATATCCACCCAGTCGCCTGCCGAAGCGATGACCCGTTTTACCAGAATATTATTATTATAGTAAAAAGCGATGATGTCACCTGTCTTATATCCTGAACTGTTCAACGCCACTACAATGTCTTCATCCTGTAACGAATCTGTCATAGAGGTTCCGCTGATCTGTAATACCGGGAGCAGCAGCATTGCTATCAGTACCGCAACCGCCGCAACTACCACCAGGGAAAACGCCGTGCTTCTGAGAACGCTTCTGTACCTTTTCTTATACCGTTCCCGCTCAAGTTCTGCTTCCAGCAGTTCCAGTTCCGGCAGCTCTGTCTTTTTCTCCTCACTCATCTGCAACCCTCTGTATCATCAAAATTTCCCTTACCGCCTTCACAGCAATGTCTTCAATCCTGCAAGAAGCTCTGACGGAAGCCCGCTTTCTTTCATTTCTTTCCATTTACCGGAGCGCAGCCTCTCTCTCTCCTCTTCAAGCTTCGCTATCTTCTCTTCCTTACGCTCTGCATATTCCTTTAACTTCGCGATCTCAGCATCCTTTAAGTTCAGCTTTTCTTTCAGACGCTCCAGCATCTCTTCTGAACGGGCTGCCTTTTCCGCTGACTCCGCGTCCTTTTCATCCAATCTGTTCTTCAGCTTTTCGATCAGGGCATCTTTCTCATCCAGTCTCTCCTTCAGGCGGTTCAGCTGCTCCTCCGCTTCTGCTTCCTTCTCTGCAAGCCCGGCGTCCTTTTCATTCAAACGCCCCTTCAGAGTCTCGATCAACTGGTCTTTCTCGTCCAGTTTGTCTTTCAGACGCTCGACGCTCTCCGCGTTTCTGCCTGATTCCTCTTCGATCTCTGTCAGTCTTGTATTTAATCTCGACGCCTCCCTGCTCTGTTCTACCAGAAGCTCCAGGAGATCATGCCGATGTAATTTTCGCAGTTCTTTCTCCGTCATGTCTAGCCTCATTTCCGGAAATACGTTTCATTCTAATGATCCATTCTGTCTCATCCTGTGTATCACTGTCTATTCTCCAAGGATCTCATCCAACAGCTGTATCAGTTCGATGGCACTGTGAAACACTACTTCCTGATTCCTGTCCTGCCAGATCAGTCTCCCCTGCCAGGTGTAATGTTCCCTGAAAAGTATCTGTATCCGGAAAACCGTGTCCGTCTCCCTGCTCCCGTAATGAACCGGCACCAGCGGCAGGGACGGATTCGGGCAGTCCTCCATGTCGATGAGGCTGTTCAGAAGCAGGACCATCTGGGAAAGACTCCTGATCTCCGCTCTGCCCTTCAGCCTGGGGTGCTGCAGGTAGCCGTCCATAATGCCGTCATGATATGTTTGAACTGTTACTACCGCTTCCCGGCTCTGACAGGGAAACATTCTTTCCCGAAGCATCATTACATTGCCACCTCTTTCTATCATTTACAATCTCACTATATCATTTCAAGGTCATCATCCGGTTATTTCCCGGGAATATTTGATAGCGATTTCGTCAAATGCCCAAAAGACACGCATCCAGCCTTCCGGCTTATCCCTCCTGCCGCATTTCCATCGGCTTCAGCGGCAACACCCGAAAGGAAATACAGGCCTTGGAATGTGAATATACCTTATGGAATGTACGGTCAATCCTGTCCATCACTATCCATGCGTTTTCCACATTGGCTCCGGTGAGCATCAGAATATAGGAACCTGCGTCCAGTCTCGCCATCGGGTCTCCCGTCCTCAGGCATTCCATCAGGATGCGCTCCAGCCGCCTGGCATCCGTGGACGGAGTCACTTTATTGTCCAGCCTGACGATGGCGACGGAGGATTCCAGTCCGGAACGTGTCAGATGCCGCTTTTCAAGAGCCACAATGCTCTGAAAGACGCTGAAAGTACAGAAGAATGCCCTGGTATCCAGTTCAGTCTCCGCAACCAGCTTCAGAATGTCCCTGTCGTTCCCATTGTTCTGGCACATGCTTTCCGCCAGCGTATGGCTCTGCTCTACCTGCTCCGAAGGTTCAATCTCAAATTCCTGCCAGAGCAGTTCCCGAAAGGACTGATACACCTGGATGGCCCGTTCCGGATGCCCCATGGAGATCAGCGCCTGCATCTGATATACGATAAAGATGTCGGCGCTGCAGTCCACCCCGCCTGCCTGTTCGCAGATATTGATCATCTCCGTCCATCTCTCCTGCTTCTGCAGCAGCGGCAGCGCCATCTTGCAGATATCCAGGTACAGTGTCTGATAATATCTTCTCAGAGAGAGCGCCCAGTCGCTGTCGTTTCCCGCCAGAAAATCCCCCTTATACAGGGCAACCGCATTAAGCAGGATCTCCAGATATGCTTCGCCGTTCTGCTTCCTGACATTCAGGCAGGCCTGCTCGAACTGCTCCGAATCCAGCTCCAGTTTCACCTCCGGATTCCAGGCATAGCATCCGGGAAGGGTAACGATCAGGTCCTTCTGATCCGGAAACATTGCTTTCAGCAGACTTCTGCATTTGAAAATCATATTTTTCAGCGAGTTTGCGGGATCTCTGCTCTGCCCTCTCCAGAACTGCTCTATCAGTTCTTCGGCCGATATATTTCTTGCATGGTTTACGATCAGATATTGCAGAAAGGATATCGCTTTCTTTCCTGACGCGGCGTTTTTCTTCTCAGCTGCCCGTGCCTCCCTGCTGGAGAAAGTGCCAAGCAGTTCAAAGTGTATGGTCATCGTTTCTTCCATATTAACCCTAGATGACCCCCAAAAGTAGTACCACATCAGGGAACCATCATCAGAG
>CAJUFB010000092.1 GCA_910585805.1 uncultured Acetatifactor sp. | reverse complement strand
AGAATCTGGTTTACTGGCCATATAACCTTACCGACCCATTTGCTGACTAACACCTAAATTATTTATATCAATTTTTAGAAGTTTCTTTTTTTCGCCAACGCTTTAATGTTGGCAAGAATTTAAGCAACTCTGTTCTTGCCTCTTGCTCTGTCAACTGTAAGCCATTCTCTCGGTTCCAGTTATCTAAATCCTGCAAATTATATTCAATCAATTCCTCTATTGTAAAGTCTTGAACAAATCTTCCTTGTTGGTAACAAAATGCACAATATTCCTCTGATTTGCGTCCATCACTCTCGGTTCCTTTATCGCTATCTTTTATCAAAACCATTCCGCAACTTTGGCACTGTCCAGCGGGATGACCTAACAAATAATCTACCGATACATTAAAAGTTTCAGCGATAAGTTTCAATGTATCAGTATTTGGTATAGTTTCTCCATTTTCCCAACGGGAAACAGCTTGTCTTGTAATCAATAATTTTTCTGCAAATTCATCTTGCGAAAGACTTAGACTTTTTCGCAATTCTAAAATCGAGTCTCTTGTTTCCATTGATACATCCCTCCTTGCTTTCCTATAATTTTACCACTGGATACAAAGATACACAAGCAACTCGCTGTTGCCCTATTTTACAATCCATGTCAAAAGCGAATTTATAGGGAGCGCACAAACGGCAAGCAGGGCGACTGTAGCCACAGTTGCTATTTTTGTACTAACATAATAAATTGATTTTTTGAAAAACTCTCAACGTCATTGAGAGTTTTTATCCTCATCCACCATTTCCGTTAATTCCTCAAGTTTCTTTTGTAAGATTTCCTTGCTGATTAGTTTCGTCCTATATTCGGAAATCATGGTTGGACTCATATTCCGGCTCAGGGCATATTCAACAACGTCCTCGTCCTTACTTTTGCAAAGAATAATGCCAACGCTGGGATTTTCGTGGGTTTTGACATAGCGTATCAAAAGTCAGCTCCTGGTCTTTACACGGCAATTCTTCAAACCTGATATTTTTTCCTTCTAAAATCAGTTAGGAATACGCAAAAAATCAATCGTATTTTTTTACGATTGATTTTATCCATGTTCTGTTGTTTCTGTGTCTTGGGCGGCTTCTGTTTTCTGCCTGTACCTGCTGGATGCGTTCCTGCCGCCTTTTCAGGCTCTCCTGTACGGATGGTTTAAATCCCTTGTGGGGCATAGGAGCGCAGGTCAAGCCGTTCCGAGCGGTCATTGGGCTTCCAGATAGCGGTTGGCCGTGTCCGCCCATCCCTGCCGCCAGATTTCAGCGTACTTCTGGTCGTTCCAGTCCGCGGTGTTCTCTTTGTGGCTGGGGAGCCATTTGCCTTTTTGCTCCATCGCCCGGCGGAAGAAACGGCGTATTTGTTCCCGCTCCGCTGGACGATGGTAATCTTCTCAGATTTCCTGCCTGGGTGTGCCGCTGGCGGGCGGCAGATTTTTCTATTTCTTTCTTACCGGAATCCATAGTTCACAGAATAGACCGCTTCTTCCTTTTTCAAAATATATTTCATAGTCGGTTTCTGCTTCCGATTCATACCCCATTTGCGGCAAAAATTCCTTATAGAACCTTGACCAAGTATCACCGATGCAATCACCATCTTCACCAATGCAATCAAATACAACATAAGTTCCCGGTTTCACGTCCCAGATGCTATAACCTGCTTTTTCCATTTCAACGATATCAAACTCTGATGTAGCTCCATCGATCAAGACGCCAATACCATATTCAAATGTACCCTCTCCTTGTTTTGTAGGAGAACATAACCCATACAAGTCGCGCTTTCCTTCCGGCCTCAGATTGCGAATCGCTTCTACTAAATTTTTGTCATGGCACTCTTCCCAAAAGTCAGGAATATCATGATTTTCCTCATCATTAATAATCTCATTTCTAAAACTTCTCGCTAATGCAATAAATTTCAGCTCTTTTGTTTGTACGATTCTGTAATCCATACTTTTACCACCTTCCACAATTATTTTAATGACAAGTGGATTGAAAAGTAAGAGCTTCGCGGATTCTTCTCTCGCAAATTTAGGCGCGATTCCATGAAACCTTGTAAATGCCTTGGTAAAACTTTCTGGCGTTTCATAGCCATATTTTAGAGCAATATCTGTTATTTTTGCATTTGTTTCTACGATTTCTCTCCCGGCTAATGACAGCCTGCGCTTGCGGATATAGGCATTGGCAGTCATCCCTGTAAGAAAACTAAATGCCCTATGGAACTCATAGCTTGAAGTGTGCACCTGCTTCGCTGCATCTTCATAGTTGATTTCCTCCATAATATGCTCTTCCATATAAGTAATGGCCTGTTGTATTGCTGCTATCCACTCCATACTTTTTCCTCCTGTTGAAGTCTATTATAGAAGCAATTTGAAAGGATCACATTTCCTGGCTTGCGAAAAGTTGTCAGGTGAAGAATCCGATTTGTCACTGGTTCCATTATACGTTATGGCCTTGGAGAAGTATGGCTGTATCTCGGAAAACCTGCCCTTGCCCGCTATGAATCTAAGGATAATAAAGAAATCAATCATGGCAACCTTATCACGCTGGCGGATTTCTATGGAGTGTCTATTGATTATCTGTTATGCCGGACAAAAAACAGGGAGCAGGTCAACACGCCTTTAACAGAATTACATTTGAGTGATGAAATGGTTGCTCTTCTGAAAAGTGGCCGGATTAACAACCGTCTGCTGTGCAAACTTGCTGCCCAGAAGGATTTTATAAAGTTTTTGCCGGAGATAGGTTGTATTGATATTGCACAGTCCGAGAGCGTGTCCGCCGTAAATCACCGGTCTTTCCTCGCCATGTTGTATTCTTTTAAAACACCATTTGCCCAACGGCTAAATTCAATGCCCCATTTTGATTTCACTCAATAACCGATAGAAATAATAACATCTAAATGGTAGTGTTCTACCATGTATTACAGCAGAATCCCAATGGTGGGGTTATCTCCCTGCCCTCGCTTTAAGTCATCATACATGCGCACATACATATCAATCTGTCCCACATCCTGATGAGTAATTCTGCCCATCTTCAAATCGATTAGTACGTAACACTTAAGTTCGATATTATAAAAAACGAGATCTAAATAGTAGTCCGAAGTTTCCGTTACAATATGCTGCTGACGAGCCACGAACGCAAATCCTCTACCCAGTTCCATCAAATAATCTCTGATATGTGAAAGAATGGCAGATTCTAAATCTCCTTCCAAATAGGTATCCTCATTTTTAAAACCAAGAAATTCTGCAATTACCGGACTTTTGATAAGCTCAAATTGATTCTTTTGAAATTTCGCAGTTTTCTGCTTCATTTCTTCAACTAAAGCCTCTTTTTTGGTGCCTGAAGCAGCCTATGATAATATTGTGTACTGATATTACGGTCTAAGGTTCTCGAACTCCAATTCTCGTCAATGGCCTCTTTCATATACCAATAGCGTGCATTTTCATCCGCAACACGAAGAAGGCTCCTAATATGCGTCCAGTTAAGATTGTGAACGCATGCGTTCACAATCTGCTCATCAGGAAAACACTGATAAAATTTAATATAATAATGCAGATTTCTTATGGAATAATTTTTGCCAAACTCCTTTGTCAAATCTTCTGCCAATGCAGAAATTAAACCTTTACCATACTCTGCACGTTTACTGCCGCCCATTTTCTGCTCTACAATTCGTTTTCCGATATTCCAATAAGTAAGCAGCATTGCCTTACTAGAGGCGCTATAGGCTGCTTCTTGTCCAGAAGAAATAATACTTTTAATTTCTGTAATAACTGATTGGTATGGCGTCAAATGATTTTCCATCATGTCACCTCGATTTTTCATAATGAATTTATTTTAACTTTCTTTTCCTGATACATCAAGGCTCTTTCAAAAACGGTGTAGTAAGTGCCTTGCCGTTCATTTCCTGAAGCAAAAAGAAAGTGTTCCCTCCGGTTACATAAATGTAATCATTATTCTCTAATTTGTTTTTTATATTTAAATGAGTAGCCGTAGAAATATCAGCTAAAAATAGTTTCTGCATATGCTATCCCCTCTTATTTGTAATGTTTTCATATGTTATCTCACAAGGTAAATTCTTTCTTTAATTTCTTATAGGAAGGTTTACCGGAAAAGAAAATCCTTCTGCGTTCGATCATATCCGATACCATTTTATGGGCTGTGTCTTCGGATTCCAGTTTAGGACAAAGATATTGGATGCAATGATTATATAATTCTTCGTGCCAGTCGCAGGGCGCTTCTCCATAAAGCGGGTTTTTGAGTATTTTGAGAAAACGGTCAAAGTATTCTTTTCCCTCGTTAAGCTCTCTTTTCAGAAAACATAGCATTGCCAGGTTGTAGCTTTCCCAAAACACCCTGTTTTCCGGCATGCTATTTAGCTGACTTTCCATTTGTACTTTTGCATAATCCATATTGCGAAACAGACGATACTCCCTCACTTTTGCCATGGCAGCTTCCGCAAGGTGTTCCAGCTCTTTTGTAAAGACAGCATCATCACCTTTATAGGATACATATCCCGCTTCATTTACTCGATATCCTATATAAAAGGCCAATGTTTCGTTTAAGCCTGCGCTGGTTTCCCATAAGAAGCTGATTCCGACATTCAGATAAGAACCTCTGTCATAGGAACTCGGCTGAAATTCTACCTGTATCACAAAATATCCGTTATCATCAAGCCATCTTCTGGAAGACCCCACTCTAAAAAGTCCTTCGGGAGCCAGTATTTTCTTAGCTGCCGCATTTATTATTTTTTGATGTTGTCCCGTCATATTTTCCTCTCAATCAAAAGAAGGATTTCCGCACAAATCCCGATTTGCCCATGGCTCCATTATACCACGATCACTTTTCTGATGGAACACCGGAATACAGTAGCCGCCTTGACATATAATACAGCCCATTGATTTCTGCGCCTGTCCGTATTCAAAGGATAGCTTCCCGCCGCTCCGGCAGGCAGCGGAGAGTAATCTCTTTTGCCATATTGACTTTTCCCGCCGCTTCGCTTATACTTAAATCAAGTGATTTAAAACAGTTGATTTAGAAAGGGAAAACAGACCATGCCGCCCAAAGCAAAATTCACTAAAGCAGAGATTATCGAAGCAGCCTTAAATATTGTCAGGACAGACGGATATGAAGCCCTGACCTCCAGAGCCTTGGGAACATACCTGACCAGCTCGGCAAGGCCGATTTTTACCGTATTCAAAAATATGGAAGAAGTCCAGCAGGCTATGACCCAGGCTGCCAAAGCTTTGTATAAAGAATACGTGGAGAAAGGCTTGGCAGAGGAGCACCCGTTCAAAGGCGTAGGCACCCAATACATTCTTTTCTCTGTCAAGGAGCCCAAACTTTTCCAGCTCCTCTTTATGACAGAGCAGAAACAGATTCCCGACTTATCCGGTGTGCTTCCGCTGATTGATGAAAGCTATGAGCAGATTCTGTTGTCCATCCAGGATGATTACAAAATCAGCAGGCCCTCCGCGCAAAAACTGTATCATCATCTATGGCTATATACCCACGGAATCGCATCCCTCTGCGCCACGAAAATGTGCCGCTTCACAGGCCAGGAAATCAGCACCATGATGACGGAGGTAGCAATGAGCATCTTGAAAAAAATAAAGGAGGATGAAAAGAATGATTAAAGCGAAAGACATCATAAAATCCTACGGAAACGGAGAAAGCCGGTTTCAAGTGTTAAAGGGCATCAGCCTTGATATTGAGGATAACGACTTTGTAGTCATCCTCGGCGCGTCGGGTTCTGGCAAGTCCACTTTTCTGAATGTAGTCTCAGGTCTTGAACGCCCCGACAGCGGGAAAGTGTCCTATGACGGGAAGGAGATTACAGCCCTTTCTGACAAGGAAGTAACTGCATTTCGCAAGGAAAATGTGGGATTTATTTTCCAGCAATATTATCTGCTGCCCAATATGAACGTAGATAAAAACGTGAAAATGGGCGCCGACTTAGCAGACAACAAAGACTATAAAACCGTCATTGAGGCAGTGGGACTGGGAGAAAAAAGGCAGAAATATCCCAGCGAACTTTCAGGCGGCGAACAGCAGAGAGTATCCATTGCAAGAGCCTTGGCAAAGAGACCGAAAGTCCTATTTCTTGACGAACCCACAGGCGCATTGGACGAACAGACCGGGCGGCAGATTCTCGATTATATCTGCAAACTTCAAAAGGAATATGATTTCACGATCATAATGGTGACGCACAACCTGAATATCGCGGAAATGGCTGACACAGTCATAAAAATGAACAGCGGAAAAATCTCTGAAATCTATACAAATGAAACGAAAAAGACCGCTTACGAGATTGGATGGTGACGATATGCTCATTGGAATAAAAAACGCTTCAAAACTCATCGGCCTTTCCATTATCGCCTGCTGCGCCGTGCTTGTATGTACCATGTTCGTGAATTTTTATTGTGATGTCCGCCTGATCGAGAGCGAGATAACATCCGAACCAGCAATGATTTTTTATAATGCCCAGGTTTCTACCGCAAAAGTCGTCTGCCTGGTAAGCGGCGGATGCCTGCTTTTGACTGCCGTTATCATGCTGCTGTTTTATATCAAACACTATATCGACACCCACAAGAAGGAGCTTGGGATATTGAAGGCATTGGGATATTCAAATCTCAAAATTGCAAAAAGCTTCTGGGTATTCGGAACCAGCGCTTTCATCGGAACCGCAATCGGATACGCAGGCGCGTTTCTCATCATGCCACGGTTTTACGCCCTGCAGAATGAAGATAAATTGCTCCCTGAGCTGACCGTCCATTTTCATCCGGGCATTTTATTCTGTTTCGTGGCATTGCCCACGGTGTGTTTTTCGGCGCTTTCGGTTTATTACGCCTGGCACAAATTAAAAAAGCCTGTGCTGCTGCTTTTGAAAGACAACCTGCAGACTGCTTCCAAAACGCCGAACCACAGAACCGAAAAAAACAGAGAATTGCCCTTCGTGGAGGACTTGAAAAGGAATACCCTGAAATCGAAAAAGGCCCTTGTATTCTTCATTGTTTTTGCTTCATTTTGTTTTTCATCTATGACACAGATGTCGTTCAGTATGAAGGATTTCGCAAGTGAAATGATGGGCGTGATGATGCTGGCCATCGGACTTATATTGGCCTTTACAACGCTGTTCCTCGCCATCACTACCGTCATCAACGGGAACACAAAAACCATTGCCATGATGAGAGTATTCGGCTATTCGCAGAAAGAATGCTGCAGGGCGATTCTGGGCGGATACAGGCCGCTGTCTTATCTTGGTTTTATGCTGGGAACAGGGTATCAATACGGATTGCTGCGGCTTATGGTGGACATCGTATTTAAGGATATGGGGAGCGTACCGGCATATGAATTTGATGTTCCCGTTATGCTTGTTTCACTCACCGCGTTTATAGCGATTTACGAAATTCTCATGTATGTGTATTCCGAAAAAATCAAGAAGATTTCTATCAAGGAAATCATGATTGAGTGACAGGAGGAAGGCGGGAAATGCATGCGGACAAAATCCCCGCTGCCCTGTCATTCAGCCAGCGGGGAGGCGAAGCCATCAGCCAATTTCAGCGCCGTCTGCCGCACGCCCTCTATGGGGAGGACATGCGTATACGCCCAGGCGTACCACAATATATGGCAGACCGTCGCAAACTTCCCCCAGCCCCCATCCTCGGATTCATAGCCCGCCAGACGCAGTGCCAGAGTCTGCTCCAGCGCCAGCGGCGCCAGCATGGGCCGCTGCCAGTCCGGGATGTAGCGCAAATCCCCGCCTTCCGTTATCAGGTTCGAGACATTGAGATCCCCATGGATGATTCCGATCGGCTGACCGGCATACAGGCTGGGGATCCGCGTTTCCATCCAGTGGAACAAAGGGCGAAGCGCCTGCCCGCCGCTGCCCAGGGCGGACAGGCAGGCGCTTTCCGTCTGTGAGATCATTCTATCCCCGGAGGAAAGGTCGAAAAAAATCGGCATGCCGCCCACATCCCGAAGCGCCTCCCTGCACTGCGCGGTCAGCATTTTCACTTCAGAAGCGGACGGCGGGGCGGCAGGAGAAGAGGGGCAGTAGGGAAAAATCATCATATCGCACCCACGTGAAATATGCGCCAGCAACAGCCTTTTCATGATTCGGTATGGAAGCGCAAGGAAAATCGGAAAGACCAGCCGGGGAACCGACCGGCCTCATAAGCTTTCATGAGCTTCCTCCTCCAAACATGAAATCCAACTTGATAAGCTCTCCATACTAAAATCATTTAGCGCCTTTCCATAACAGGTAAACGATAAGGGGTGGTTTTCCTCCATCCATTTTAATGTTTTTTTAGGGCCCAAATAGGGATGGTTCACTATTTCACAAAAAATTTCCAAGCTATCGATCAGTACCCAATGCCATCGGAACATCCCTTCAAAATCGCCTCTTTTTGCCCGGTTGAGCATCTTTATGCACCAGTCCACATCTGCCTGAATTGCTTCCTTTGCTTTGCTCGGACGATTTTTCAGATACAACAAAACGTTATCCTGAATGGCCTTTCCTTTGCCTGAAGTATCCATAACAACTTTTCCATCAAAAATCTGGACAAAGTTACTGCAGTCATAATCTTCGTTAAAGTAAGTCTCCGGATATACAAATACATCTAATTGGATTCCATTGACAAACGAAGTATCATGGAATTCCTCATGATGATGAGAAATAACAAGAGCGTCAAAATCACTGTTCAGATTATTCGTTCCATTGGCATATGAGCCATAAAGTATAATAGAAAGAGGGCTATATGTTTGCTTTATATATTCAATAATTTGCTCCAACAGAATCACCTCCTATTCCCCTGGCTTCCCGTAAATATTTTCCATTGGGTCTGATTGTCGCAGAATATGTTTTATATTCAAAATGGCTAAGCTGGCTCCTGCCAGAAGCAAAAGGACGCTGACAGCTACGAAACCAAGAAGGCCTGACATAGAAACTTCAGTGTCCGCCGTAACCATATAGCCTCCTGAAAATATAAATCCTATTACAATGAAAGCGCCAATGAAAAGTAACGGTTTTGACTCAATTATTTTTATGATGTTGGAATCAATTTCGTCTAACTGCGGGGTTCTTTGCGGGGCAACTATCTTTAATTTTTTGAATTCCGCGTCCCCAGGCACATCCGCACAGAAATAAGTATGCTACCGCTTAAATACTTTTAACCTGCCATTGACCGCCACCAAAGCATAGGAGCATAAAATCAAAATCATGGTTGCGGCTATATTTCCCCATATATTGTCATGGATGATAAAAATCCCCGAGAAAGAGTTTACGATGCAGTGAAATAATACACATAGCCACACGCTGCCCGTATTCTTTCTGATGCTTGCCAGAGCAAAGCTTAATCCCAATACGTTTATTCCGAATGCGAAATAATTCTGCCCAAACTGGCCCGTTCCCTGTATGTAAAACAAGGGCAGATGCCACAGCCACCAGATGACGCTGACCAGGATAGTTGATACAGTGAATGGGTATTTTTTCTCTAATTCCGGCTGAAGAATATAGCGCCAGCCTGCTTCCTCTAACCCGCCCCCCACAAGCATCATGGGAATCATGACAATGATCGCAAAGACAGGCGCGCCGCTTTCATACCCGGAAATAAGGCATTGGGGCAAGATGAATATGATCGCCATAACCGCTACCATAAGGTAGGAAAGGACATTATGCTTCAAATCAAAGATATTTTTCAACCATTCTTTCATGCCCGCAACTTGGCTGTCGCCCCTTAATGACAGATAGGACGCGATTGTAGGCGACCACCCGCCTAACAGGAACGGCGCATACAGCCATTTGCCGTCATTTAACGAAATTCCGTTAAAACTGCACAATAGACATATCCCCCAACCAATCGCCATGATCAGGAAGGTAAAGCCCAGATAAGTTTTGTTTAGCCTGCTCATATTCCATATCTCCTTAAGCTCTGATTTGCGGCCCTGCGCACGCCTCATTTTCCGCGGTTTGCCGTCCGCCCTTTCGGGAAAACCTTTTCAGCTATAATTATATGCGGTAAGCCGGATAAATACAAGGCTCTTCTTGTAATTTGCTTTGCCCGGGCCGACTGGCGCATTGTGTTCGGCAGGAAGATGTGCTATACTTGGATTCATGAATTGACCGACAGACCGGAGGCGGGGGGGAGATAAGCTTGGATAACATACGGATTGAGACAGACAGGCTCATACTGAGAAGATTTGAAGAAGACGATATGGAAGCGATTTATCTTCTTTTTTCGGATAACGAGGTAAACGCCTTTTTGCCATGGTATCCTGTGAAGGATAGGAATGAGGCCAGGGATTTTTTCGAAAAACGTTTAAAAGGCGGGAAGTATTGCTTCGCGATCTGCCGAAAAGAAGATGACTTCCCTGTCGGCTATATACACGCGGAGGAAGATGACAGCCATGACTTCGGCTATGCGCTCCGCAAAGAATACTGGCATCAGGGGATCGTCAGCGAGGCGAGCAGCGCTGTCATCGAGCTGCTCAGAGAGGAAGGGCTTCCTTATATCACGGCGACGCATGACAGGAATAATCCCAGAAGCGGGGCCGTGATGAAACGGATCGGCATGGAATATTGTTATTCTTATAAAGAGCAGTGGCAGCCCAAAAACTTTCCGGTGATATTCCGGATGTATCAGCTAAACTTTGACGGGCAGAAGGACAGGGTATATCAAAAATACTGGAACTTATATGATGAGCATTTCGTTGAAACAGATATATGATTTCCGCCATATCTTTCCTGTTCCGCTTATATTTTCAGAGAATAAGCCGATATAATGAAAAAGCTCGTAAACGCAAGGACGCGACAGAGGGACAAGGGGGTCACGATATGAGCATAGAGGTCAACACCAACAGGAATACAGGCGTAAGGCAGGTCACCATAAAGAGGCAGGACGGCTCCAAGGTAGGCACCATCACGATCCACAGCCAGAGTCTGAAGAAGCTGAAGAAACTGGGCTACAAACAGAGGCGGATTTCTTCCATGATCACCCAGGCCACTACCTCCGGCAATGCCAGGCAGGTCCTGGCCAGCGCCAAGACCGAGACTGTGAACCTGCGCAGGAAGCTGGCCAGCGGCAAGTACAATGACCGTGAGGTCAGGGCCGCGATCCGCCACGCGGAGCGGATGGAGCGTGTGGCAAAGAAGCGCATGAAGCACCTCCAGCAGGAGGAGTATATAGAGAAGCATGGCGGCGGCACATGGCAGAACTTCCTGGACGAAGAGGGCAGGGAAGAGCGCGGCCAGGAGCTGGAGGCATCGGAATTTGCGGAGATAAGCGCCGAGGAGATGGAACAGCTCATGGAGGAGCTCCAGGAGGAGATGGAGCAGTTGGCCCAGGAGCAGGAGCTGGAGATGCTGGAGCTGATGCAGACAGCCCGGACGGACATGGATCCCGCAGAGCTGGAGCGGCTGAAGAAGAAGCACAGGGCGGACGAGATGCGGGAGATCGTGGAAGCCGACATGAAGTATCTGCGGGCCCTCTTCAACCAGTTGGAAAGGGAGAGGCAGGATGCCGCCTCGCTGGGGAGCGACAACGGCGTGGCCCTGCAGCTGGCAGGGGTGGAGATACCTGTCCAGGTGGATACAAGGTCGGCGGCGGAGGTGGCTTCCGCGGGCGCGCCCCCGGCGGCGGGCGGCACCATAGATATGGCGTTGTAAATATACTGCATTACGCTGAATGCGGCCTAATGTAATCATGCGATTGAACCAGTCGGCGTTAGGCAGTCTGGTTTCACGGCGAGTGAAATCGTTAAGCAGTATAAAGCATCTTTCTGCCGTCAAGAATAATCGGTACAAGTCATGGAAGAATGGCTGCGCCTTAGGCATTCTTCTGTGTGCGGCTTATGCTGCACGTCAATGAAAACTGCAGAAACTACAGCGAAAGACCGCCAGACATATCTGCTCGCCATGGACAGATATGGCTGGCGGTCTTACATATGGATTCTTTTTGCGGTTGTCCTTTGACAGCTTAGAGTATCTCCGCATGCTTCCGCGCCAGACCAACTGCCCCATGGGCGGCGTCCGCCCGGGCCTGGGCGATGCGGATTCCGGGAAGCCTGTGGGAAATGGCTTCCGTCAATTCCCCCGCGATCCGCGGGTTGCCCAGCAGGACGCTGCCGTGCAGCACGAGAGGGAGCTCTGGGCTGCCGCAGCGGGCCTCCATCCTACCGTAGACGGCCGTGACCATTTCCAGAAGACCGGCTACCGCTTTTTCGATAATCTGTGCCGAGGCCCTGTCCCCTTCATTTTCCGGCAGGGAGATCAGGCGGGCCAGCCTGGCGATGTCCTTCTTGGTATGGCTCATGTCGTAGATATACCCCACCAGCTCCGGGGAACCGGATATCCCCAGATGCCTGAACAGGGCGCCGCGCAGGGTGGTCTCAGGCCCCCTGCCGTCCTCTGCCTTCACCACCGCGGCAGCGATGTCCCTGCCGATGGCATAGGCGCTGCCCTCGTCGTCGATGAGATGCCCGAAGCCTCCGGCCCGGTATCTTTCCCTTCCGCCCTGGGTCTGCCCCAGGCAGATGGAGCCTGTGCCGGAGATCAGCAGGAGGCCGTCCTCCTCCCCAAGAGCGCCGTACAGCGCCGCGTCCGCATCGCTGCAGACAGTGACCGGGCAGCGGAAGCCGCAGCTTTCCAAGAGGTTCCGCAGGAGGGCGTCGGCGGCAGGATTGTTGTTCCCCGCCGCGCCGATGGCGATGGCCCCGCAGTCCGCCAGGGCATAGCCGTTTTCCTTAAGCCCCTCCGCAACGTCCTGCAGGGACCTGGCGATCCGCTCCCGGGGGAAGCTGTTGCAGTTGAGGCCTTCTGTCTTCATCTGAAAAAGGTCATTTTCGCCGTCGGAAATCAGGACGGAAGTCCCCGTCCCTCCGGCGTCCATTCCGATGTAATATTTCCCAGAACATTTTTCCATGTGAAACTCCTTGTACGGTATCTATTCCCGGTTTTATCAAAATTAATCTCTTCCACAGAAGACGCTCCCGTGGAAGATGCTCCTGCAGAGGAGGCTTCTGTTAGAAGTTATTGCACAGAAGATGCTGCCGCAGGAGCCTCGATTCCCAGCCGGGAGAGGGCCTGCCGCAGATTGTCTGCGTTTTCGTCCAGCGCGGCCTGGGCATCGGCGGCCTCCAGCCCGGAGAGGTACATCAGTATGGCCAGCTTCGTCCTCATATTGGCCGCCGCCAGATACTTCTGCGCGTCCTCCTCCGACCCGCCGGTAATGTCCCGGAAAATCCGCCTGGCCCGGTCCACCAGCTTGCCGTTGGTGGCGTTCAGGTCTACCATGCGGTTCCCGTATGCCTTGCCCAGCTTGATCATGGTGGCGGTGGTGAGCATGTTCAGCACCAGCTTCTGGGCCGTGCCGGACTTCATCCGGGTGGAGCCTGTGAGGGCCTCCGGGCCTGTCACGGGCGCGATGCAGATGTCAACTTCCCTCTGCAGGATGCTGGCCGGATTGGTGGTGATGCCGATGGTCTTCGCGCCCACGGCCGCGGCCTGCCTGACCACGCCCAGCACATAGGGCGTCCTGCCGCTGGCGGCGATGCCGGTGACAACATCGGCGGCCGTGATGCCCAGCCTTGCGATTTCATCCCTGCCCAGGTCTTCGCTGTCCTCGCTGTCCTCCACCGCATTGCGCAGGGCCGTGTCCCCGCCTGCGATATGCCCCTGTATCAGGTCGTGGCTGACCCCGAAGGTGGGGGTGCACTCGGAGGCGTCCAGGACCCCCAGCCGCCCGGAGGTGCCCGCGCCGAAGTAGAAGAGCCGCCCGCCGTCCCGGATGGCGCTTACGATCAGGTCCACGGCCCGGGCGATCTGAGGGATTTCCTTTCCTACCGCCTCCGGAACAATCCGGTCCTCCGCGTTGATCAGCTCCAGAATCCCGGCCGTATCGCAACGGTCGATTTCTTTTGTCCTGCTATTGACCTGCTCGGTCAATAAGCTTGCCAGATAATTGTCCATCATACCTCCTGACTGCCGGCCCGGGGTGGAACCGGCCTGTTTTGTGTTAAGCTACATTGTAGATGCATTGGGGGCCGCTGTCAACATGCGTTTGCGGACAGGAAGCCGGGCGAAATAATAAGGAAACTTGTCCAAATGGGCCTGAAACGCCAGGAAAACAGGGTATTTCAGATAAAAAACACAAAAGGAAAGATGGCTCGAAGGGGGAGGGCGGAAGAGGGGGACAAGAAATTCGGCATATTTTCAACAGTATCGAAAGGTATACCTTTTGGGGTGTTTTTTTAGGAGAAAGATGGAAGGCGAAAACAACTCCAAGGGGGACTGTATATGGAAACGACCAAGAAGAAAAGCAAATTACTTGAAATCTGGAAAGCGAGGTATCTGTACATACTTCTCTTGCCCCTGCTGGTCTGGCTGGCAGTGTTCTGCTATGCCCCCATGTACGGCGTGCTCATGGCATTCAAGAACTACAGCGCAAAGCTGGGGGTTTTAGGGAGTCCGTGGGTGGGGCTGCAGCATTTCAAACGAATCTTCATTACGCCGGACGCTATGAGGTCGATCAACAATACCATCGTAATCAGCGCCAGCAGGCTGCTTTTTGAGTTCCCCATGCCTATCATCATGGCTATCA
>CAJUFB010000091.1 GCA_910585805.1 uncultured Acetatifactor sp. | reverse complement strand
AATACAATAAAAATTGCCATAAACTTGCAGCAGTTATTTGCAGACACTTCCTTATTACCTGAAATATCTGCGGGGAAGCCGCATATAATGAAATGATTAGGTGGAGGAGCTTTCCATAAATGAAAAAAATAATCGGATTTGTCGCCTTTTTTATAGCCATAGGGATGCTGATCATGCTGATCACCCATAACAGACTGGTGGGACTGATCATTATAGCGCTTCTCCTGTTTGTGGGCTACAACTGCTTCTGCGGCGATTGAAATTGCCGTATCCTTTGGGTATCCGTCCGCAAAAAAAGAACAGGCATAAAACCTGCTCTTTTCGGGAATCTTAAGCTCTTTCTACTCTGCCGGACTTCAGGCAGTTCGTGCAGACATGCAGTCTCTTGGCAGCGCCGTTCACTTTGCACTTTACCCGCTTGACATTCGCTTTCCACATTGCATTGGTCTTTCTATTAGAATGGCTTACATTATGACCGAACTGAACGCCCTTCCCACAAATATCACACTTAGCCATTTTGACACCTCCTCGATACGCGTGTGTTCTTACGCTTAAGTTTATTCATAACATTTGTATATTAACAGAAAAAAGTGGAAAAATCAAGTAAAAAAAATCTTTTTTTAATTTTATATTTAATATTCCCTTTTTCAGGGAAAGCTGTTAAAATAACAAGTATATATGTGCTGAAAAGGCGTTTGTATTTGTTGCTGCAGTCAATGAAATCTGCAGTAACCTGCAGCAAAGCCGCTAATAGCAGCTTTGGGTGTAATTGAAAAGCGGAAGGAAGGGTTGAGGATGAAAGGTTCTTCTATGAATACCCATATGGGGAAAATTGTCGTTCATAACGAAGTAATCGCCCAGTACGCGGGAAGCGTGGCTGTGGAATGCTTCGGCATCGTGGGTATGGCCGGCGTCAGCGTAAAGGACGGGCTGGTGAAGCTGTTGAAAAAAGACAGCATTACAAGAGGCATCAGCGTCACGCTGCGGCAGAATAAGCTTGTTCTGGATTTCCATGTCATTGTTGCTTACGGCGTCAGCATCCTGGCTGTCACGGATAATCTGATCAGCAATGTGAAGTATAAGGTAGAGGAGTTTACCGGTATTCAAATCGAAAAAATCAACATCTATGTAGATGGTGTCAGAGTGATTGATTAAGGAGGACTGTATCGTGAGTTTAAGACAAATCGATGCCAGGATGCTTTCGAGGATGTTCTTAGCCGGGGCGAAGAATCTGGAGAGTAAAAAAGAATGGATCAATGAACTGAATGTTTTTCCCGTTCCCGACGGCGACACGGGTACCAATATGACCATGACCATCATGTCTGCGGCAAGGGAAGTATCCGCCCTGGGAGACAGTATTGATATGCAGAGCCTGTGCAAGGCGGTTTCCGGCGGCTCTCTCCGCGGCGCAAGGGGGAATTCCGGCGTCATTCTTTCACAGCTGCTCCGCGGCTTTACCAAGCGAATTAAGGAAGAGAAGGTACTGACCATCCCCATTCTCACGGAAGCTTTTGAAAAAGCAGTGGAAACGGCATATAAGGCGGTTATGAAACCGAAAGAGGGAACCATCCTCACCGTTGCCAGGGGCGGAGCGGATAAGGCGAAGATACTGGTGGAGGACGGAATTGATGATATGGAAGTCTTTCTGACCACCGTTCTGGAGCATGCCGGATATGTGCTGAGCCAGACACCTGAGATGCTGCCGGTGCTGAAGCAGGCCGGTGTGGTGGATTCCGGCGGACAGGGGCTGATAGAGGTTCTGTCCGGTGCGGTGGACTTCTTTCTGGGGAAAGAAATCGATTTATCACTTTCCGTCGACGGGAAGGCTGCCCAGGCTCAAAGCGGGAAAGCGGGGGGTGACACCCGCAGGCAGGCGGAAGCGGAAGTGGAGATTAAATTCGGCTACTGTACAGAATTTATCATCATGCTGAATAAGCCCTTTAATATCAAAGCCGAACTGGATTTCAAGGCTTTCCTGGAATCCATCGGTGACTCTATTGTATGTGTGGCGGATGAGGATGTCGTGAAAGTGCACGTACATACCAATGACCCTGGCCTTGCCATCCAGAAGGCATTGACGTATGGCGCACTCTCCAACATGAAGATAGACAATATGCGCCTGGAGCACCAGGAGAAGCTGTTCAAAATGTCCGCAAAGGAAAGCGGGAAAACCGCGGTGGCAGAAAACGCTTTAAAGCCGGAAGCTCCTGCCGGGACGGCTGAGACATCTCAGACGGCGCCGGAAGAGCCGCTCAAAGACTACGGATTTATCGCCGTTTCCGCGGGAGAGGGCATGAGTGAGATATTCAGGAGCCTGGGGGTGGATCATATTATCGAAGGCGGCCAGACTATGAATCCCAGTACCGCGGATATTCTGGAAGCGGTGGAGAAGGTGAATGCCAGGACGGTGTTCGTGCTGCCTAACAATAAGAACATTATCCTGGCGGCAAATCAGGCGGCGGAGCTGACCGCGGAGAAGGATCTGCTGGTCATCCCCACCAAAACGATTCCCCAGGGTATTACGGCGGTTATCAACTTTGTTCCTGATATGTCCGCCGACGAAAACGAGGCAAATATGATCAGCGAGATCAAAAAGGTAAGCACCGGTGAAGTCACCTATGCGGTACGCGATACCGTAATAGACGATAAGGAAATTCGGAAGGGCGATTTCATGGGCATCGGCGACAAAGGCATCCTTGCCGTGGGCGGTGATATCAGCGGAGTGGCAAAGGATACCATTGCAGGTATGGTAAAAGAAGATTCCGAGCTGATCAGTATCTATTATGGAAGCGATATTAATGAGGCCGATGCAGAAGGCTTCCGTACGCAGATTGCGGAAAGCTATCCTGACTGCGACATAGAGCTGCAGTATGGCGGACAGCCCATCTATTATTATATTATGTCTGTGGAATAAGGAAATGTCAGGAAGAAGAACTTTATTGCAGGGGAGGCAGACGATGTGCTGTCTCCTTTTCTTAGCAGCTGTCTGTTCCAACGCAGTCAGTGAATAAATGGATTGAAAATATGTAACAGGTGAGTGCTTCTGCAGAAGACAGTTAAGAAGCGTCATACAATGGGAGCGACGCGGGAGGGATTCCATGGAGAAAAGTTCCTCTGTCACGGAGATAAAAGGGGTAGGCGAGAAGACATGCAGCCTGCTCGCAAAACTGAATATTCATACCACAGGCGATCTGCTCGCCGCATATCCGAGAGATTATGAGACCTACGGGGAATTCGTGGAAATCGCCAGACTGTCTCCCGGATCAGTCTGCGCCGTCCATGCCGCAGTCTCCGGAATTCCCAATGAGAAAAGAACCGGAAAGCTTCATATCCTCAACGTGAAGATTGCCGATTCTTCCGGAAGCCTGCAGCTGACCTTTTACAATATGCCTTTCCTGAAGAAGACTCTGAAAAGGGGCGGCTTCTATATCTTCCGGGGCATGGTGCAGAGCCGCGGAACAGCCAGGATTATGGAGCAGCCGAAGATATTCTCAATGGAGGAGTATCAGAATCTGACCGGCCGGCTCATTCCACGTTATTCCCTCACCAAAGGGCTGACAGACCATGCGATGCAGAAATATATGAGACAGGCGCTGTCTCTCTGTGAATTCGAGCCGGAATACTATAACCGGGAGCTTCTGGAAAAAAATCAGCTGATCTCGGAGCGGGAAGCAGTGGAAACCATCCATTTCCCGGATGACTACGATTCCATGATAAAAGCGAGAAAGAGGCTGGTTTTTGACGAATTTTTTACCTTTCTGTTTCTGATGCGGAAAAATAAGGAGTTCAGTGAGCAGCTGGAGAATCATTACAGGATGCCGGAAACAGCCGATGCAGCCCGTTTTCTGGAACGCCTTCCTTTTCCGCTGACCGGGGCACAGGAAAAGGTATGGATGGAAATAAAGGAAGATCTCAACAGCCCTTACTGCATGAACCGTCTGATTCAGGGCGATGTAGGCTCCGGGAAAACCATTGTGGCGGTACTGGCGCTGCTGACGGCTGCCGCTAACGGTTATCAGGGAGCCCTGATGGCGCCTACGGAGGTACTGGCGGTACAGCATTATGAGACGATTCAGGGTTATATTCAAAAGTACGGGCTGATTTTCCGTCCCGTGCTTCTGGTCGGCTCCATGAGCGCAAAAGAGAAAAAGGAGGTCTATGGGAAGATTGCTTCCGGTGAGGCGAATCTGGTCATAGGCACTCACGCACTGATACAGGAAAGGGTGCAATACAGCCATCTGGCGCTGGTGGTTACAGACGAGCAGCACCGCTTCGGCGTCAGGCAGCGGGAGCATCTGGCAGAGAAAGGAAATGAGCCGCATATTCTGGTGATGAGCGCCACACCCATTCCCAGGACCCTTGCCATTATTTTGTACGGAGACCTCCATATCTCCGTCATCGATGAGCTGCCTGCGGAGCGGCTGCCCATCAGGAACTGTGTGGTCAATACTTCCTGGCGTCCCAATGCCTATAAATTCATCATCGGAGAAGTGGACAAGGGAAGACAGGTATATGTCATATGCCCCCAGGTGGAGGGCGACCCGGAATCCGAAAGCGGGCTTTCCCTGGAAAATGTGGTGGATTACACGGAGAAGCTGAAAGGAACGCTGCCTCCCCGAATACGCATCGCCTATCTGCACGGCAAAATGCGTCCGGCTGACAAAAACAGGATCATGGAAGAATTTGCGGCGCAGACACTGGATGTGCTGGTATCCACCACGGTTATCGAGGTGGGGATCAACGTTCCCAACGCTACCGTGATGATGGTGGAAAATGCGGAACGTTTCGGCCTTGCACAGCTGCATCAGCTGCGGGGACGAGTGGGAAGAGGGGAGCATCAGAGCTACTGTATCTTTGTCAGCGGAGACGAGAAGGAAGACACCATGGAGCGCCTGAAGATTCTGAACAAATCCAACGACGGCTTCTTTATTGCATCGGAGGACCTGAAGCTGCGGGGCCCCGGAGATTTGTTCGGTATCCGGCAGAGCGGCGAGTTTTCTTTCCGTATGGGAGACATTTATACGGATGCTCCCGTGCTGAAGCTGGCATCGGATGCGGTGGAGAAACTCCTGCGGGAAGACCCGGAACTGGCGAAGCAGGAAAATGCCGCTCTGCGGGAGCACCTTTCTGCTGCTGCCGCAAACAGTGTTGACTTTCGTTCGATATAACAGTAAAATAATACATGAAATCGGCACAGCCGGCACTCAACCTGCGCAGAAGATCATTTGTAATACCAGAGTTGTTTTGTCAATAAAGACCCGGTTCGGCCAGATGCGAAGAGCAGAGTACATCTTCGATATACGGGAAAATAAACCCGAAAAGACAGAAGACATATAAAGCAGCATGCAGCCGCAAATATGCCTGTGACACAGGGCAGGGCGGCGAAGCGTACATGCGGAAATGAGGGAAGCGTATGCCTAATGTAGCAATTGTAACAGACAGTAACAGCGGAATCACCCAGGCAGCCGCCAAAGAGCTTGGCGTGTATGTCCTGCCAATGCCTTTTATGATCAATGAGGAAACCTTTTTCGAGGATATCGACCTGAGCCAGGAGGAATTCTATGAGAAACTCTCTTCCGGGGCGAATATCGGAACCAGCCAGCCCAGTCCGGAATCGGTTATGAAGCTGTGGGACGGCCTTTTAAGGGACTATGACGAAATAGTCCATATCCCCATGAGCAGCGGTCTCTCCGGTTCCTGCCAGAGCGCCTTAATCCTTGCAGAGGACTATCAGGGCAGGGTCCAGGTGGTAAATAATCAACGGATTTCCGTTACCCAGCGCCAGTCCTGCCTGGATGCAAAGCTTCTGGCTGCCAAAGGAAGGAATGCGAAGGAAATCAAGGAATTTCTGGAGGCGGACAAGTTTAACAGCAGCATCTATATCATGCTGGATACGCTGTATTACCTGAAAAAAGGCGGACGGATAACCCCGGCGGCTGCGGCAATCGGCACCATGCTTCGTCTGAAGCCGGTACTGCAGATTCAGGGCGAGAAGCTGGACGCCTTCGCAAAGGCAAGAACCACCAATCAGGGCAAGAGCATCATGATCAATGCCATCAAAAACGATATTGAGAGCAGATTCGGCGGAATGACGGAGGATAAGCATATCTGGCTGCAGATTGCCCATACGGCAAACCGGGAGGCAGCCGAGGCTTATAAGGAAGAGATTCTGGCACAGTTTCCCGGGTACGATATCCATATTGATCCCCTGTCTCTAAGCGTAGCCTGCCACATCGGGCCGGGGGCTCTGGCGTTTGCGTGCTGTAAAAAGATTGTGGTTTGAGAAGCATTTGTCACTTATGTGCTTTGGTTTGAACTGCAGTTGGAATACAACAGAAAAGGGGAAATACAGTTATCAGACTACCTGGAAATTTATGGACTAAGTACAGGATATTTATTAAGCTTTAGTTTCAATAAGAAGAAGCAGACTGGAATGCGGGAAATCGTACTGGACGGAAAACGGATCCTTGAGATGGTTGTTTAGCATCAAAACGATATCTCTGAACTTTACGATTCCTGGTAAATTGCAATTTGCAGGGAGACGAATGGATATGATAAAAAGCTGCTGAACATTTATGTTGTCTGCAGTATAAGTGTAATAAATGGAGGGGCAGGATGACAGATATAAAAAGAATATCAAAGATAGTTTTTCCAATTGCAGAAAAATATGGGGCAGATAGAGTAGCTTTATTTGGTTCCAGAGCAAAAAAAACTGAAAAAGAGACAAGCGATTACGATTTTATTATATCAAAAGGAAACATCCAATCTTTATTTCAATTAGCGGCTTTTATTGATGAACTTGAAAAAGCATTTGGAGGAAATGTAGATGTGATCACCGATACATCAAATGATATTCGATTCCTCGAACAGATTAAGAAAGATGAGGTCGTTATTTATGAAGTAGAGAGATCAAACAGTACTGATGAAAATAATGGACTATTGTCTGCAGATCAAAGAAACACATACCGGAATACCCTGGAAAATGATTATGCGGATGAGAGATCTTGTAGCACATCATTATGGAAATTTGGATTATGAAATTGTTTGGAATACATCGGTATCAGATATTCCTCAGCTATACCATGAAATAGAAGAAATGCTGAAAACAGAGCAGCCGGCATAACCGTTTTATTGGAGAAGAAAGTAAGGCTAAAAATCAGGAGAAACAAAAAAATGGCAAATACAAACAATTATGATGCCTCCAGCATCACGGTGCTGGAGGGGCTGGAGGCCGTGCGGAAGCGTCCGGGCATGTATATCGGAAGCGTTTCCACCAAGGGCCTCAACCATCTGATCTATGAGATTGTGGACAATTCCGTGGACGAACATCTGGCGGGATTCTGCGATACCATCCGGGTCATCCTGGAAGCGGACGGTTCCGCCACAGTCTCGGACAACGGAAGAGGCATTCCGGTGGGGATGCATGAAAAAGGAATCAGCGCGGAGCGGTTGGTATTTACAACCCTTCACGCAGGCGGAAAATTCGACAATGCCGCTTACAAGACCAGCGGAGGGCTGCACGGTGTAGGCTCATCCGTAGTCAACGCGCTTTCCACCAGATTGACTGTGAAGGTCAAAACAGGCGGCTTTATTTATGAGGACAAATACGAGAGAGGCAATCCCATCATCCCGCTGGAAGACGGGCTTCTCCCCGTGGTGGGCAAGACGAGGGAAACGGGAACCATTATCAATTTCCTGCCGGACGACACCATATTTGACAAGACCCGTTTCAAGGAGGACGACGTGAAAAGCCGCCTTCATGAGACCGCTTATCTGAACCCGAATCTGACGATCATTTTTGAGGACAGGCGCAGGGAAGAGGCAGAAGTACTTACCTTCCATGAGCCCGACGGCATTACCGGCTTCGTGAAGGATATGAACAAGTCCCAGGAAACCGTGCATGACGTGATTTATTTCAAGGGAGAGAGCGAGGGCATTGCCGTGGAGGCAGCGTTCCAGTACATCAACGAGTTCCACGAAAATGTCCTGGGCTTCTGCAACAATATTTACAATTCGGAAGGCGGAACCCATCTCACCGGCTTTAAGACCATGTTTACCAATGTGATCAACACCTATGCAAGGCAGATTGGTATCTTAAAGGAAAAGGATGCCAATTTCACGGGGGCGGATGTGCGAAACGGTATGACGGCAGTCATCTCTATCAAGCACCCGGACCCCAGATTTGAGGGCCAGACCAAGACCAAACTGGACAATCAGGATGCTGCAAAGGTGGTGTCCAAAGTCACTGGCGAGGAAATCGTCCGCATCTTTGACCGGAACCTGGATACCCTGAAAAACATCATCGGCTGTGCGGAAAAAGCGGCAAAAATCCGCAAATCGGAAGAGCGCGCCAAGACGAATATGCTGACCAAACAGAAATTCTCCTTTGATTCCAATGGAAAGCTTGCCAACTGTGAGTCCAAGGACCCTTCCAAATGTGAAATCTTTATCGTAGAGGGAGATTCCGCCGGGGGCAGCGCAAAGATGGCGAGAAACCGGATGTTCCAGGCCATCCTTCCCATCCGGGGTAAGATTCTGAACGTGGAGAAGGCGAGCATTGACAAGGTGCTGGCCAATGCGGAGATCAAGACCATGATCAATGCTTTCGGTTGCGGCTTCTCAGAAGGCTACGGAAATGACTTTGATATCAAGAAGCTGCGCTATGACAAGATTATCATTATGGCCGATGCGGACGTGGACGGCGCCCATATCTCCACTTTGCTGTTGACCCTGTTCTACCGCTTTATGCCGGAGTTGATTTTCGAAGGACATGTGTACATCGCCATGCCACCCTTGTATAAGGCCATGCCCTCCAAGGGACAGGAGCAGTACCTGTACGACGACAAGGCTCTGGAGAAATACCGCAAAAACCATAAGAGCCCCTTTACCCTGCAGCGGTACAAAGGTCTGGGCGAGATGGATGCGGAACAGCTCTGGGAGACCACGCTGAACCCGGAGACCCGGCGGATGAAGCTGGTGGAAATCGAAGATGCCAGGATGGCTTCCGAAGTGACGGAGCTGCTCATGGGCACGGAAGTGCCTCCCAGAAAGACTTTCATCTATAATCATGCGGTGGATGCGGAACTGGATATTTGATGGTAGGCGTGCCAATGCGGCAAGTACAGCGCTGCATTGGATACAGCCGGCTGTTTCGGCATAAGAAACAAAGGAAGAAAAGGATAAAACACGAAAATGGAAAAATGGTATGTGGCGGCAAAACGAGCCGATTTCAATGCGTGGGCGGCAAAATTCCATATCAGCCCTGTAACAGCGCGTATTCTGCGGAATCGTGACGTGACGGACGAGTCAGAGGTACAAAGCTTTCTGTACGGGACGCTGGCGGATTGCCATTCTCCCTGGCTTTTGAAGGATATGGAGAAAGCGGTGGAAGAAATCCTCACAGCCATAGAAGCGGGAATGTCTGTCCGTGTCATTGGTGACTATGACGTGGATGGTATCTGTTCCGCTTATATTCTGACCAAAACGCTGCAGATACTGGGAGCGAAGGCTGATACCGCTATTCCACACCGTATTTACGATGGATTCGGCTTGAATGACAATCTGATAGAGGAGGCAAGGCGGGACGGTATCGGTATGATCGTGACCTGTGACAATGGGATTGCGGCGGCATCTCAGATAGCGCATGCCAATTCATACGGAATCAAGGTGATCGTCACGGATCATCATGAGGTGCCCTTTGTCATGGAGCAGGAAGGAGAAAAACTTTTTCGCAGGGAGCTGCTTCCTCCCGCCCTGGCGGTGATCGATCCGAAACAGGAGCAGTGCCATTATCCTTTTCCCAATATCTGCGGAGGAGTGGTGGCATACAAGCTGGCTCTGGCTCTGGAGGAGCGAACCGGAAACGCCGCGCTGCGGGACGCGGAAGAGGAGCTGTTGGAATTTGCCGCTCTTTCCACCGTCTGTGACGTGATGGAATTAAAAGGGGAGAACCGCATTCTGGTAAAAGAGGGATTGACACGTCTGAATGCCACCCGCAATCCGGGGATCCGGGCGCTGACAGAGGTGAACGGCATTGAGCCGGGAAAACTCAGCGCCTATCATCTGGGATTTGTCATCGGCCCCTGTCTGAATGCCACCGGCAGGCTGGATACGGCAAAACGGGCATTGGAACTGCTGCAGAGCAGAACAAAAGTGGAGGCCATGAGCGCGGCCCGGGAGTTAAAGGAGCTGAACGACAGCCGGAAAAACATGACCCTTCAGGGGGTGGCGCAGGCGGAAAGCGTCATAGCGGAGCAGCATATGGAGCGGGATAAGGTTATGGTGGTCTTTCTGCCGGAGGTTCATGAGAGTCTGGCGGGGATCATTGCTGGACGTATCAGGGAGCGCTATGATCATCCGGTCTTTGTGCTGACAAGGGGGGAAGAGGGAGTGAAAGGTTCCGGCCGTTCCATAGAAGGGTACCATATGTATGAAGCCATGACGGAGGTAAAGCATTACTTTACCAAGTTCGGCGGGCATGCCATGGCGGCAGGGCTGTCCATGCGTGAGGAGGACATTCCCTCTTTCCGGCGGGAGCTGAATGAAAGATGCAGGCTGCGTGAGGAGGACTTCATTTTGAAAGTGCATATAGATGTACCCATGCCCATGGATTACGCGGATGAAAGGCTTGTGGATGAACTTGCGCTGCTGGAACCCTTCGGGGTGGGGAATCCCAAACCGCTTTTTGCCCAGAAGGATCTGGTCTTTCAGTCCGGTTATAAAATGGGTGCAAACAAAACCAGCGCCCGATACAGGGTACAGACACCGGAAGGAGCGGTAAAACAGCTGATTCTTTTCGGCGGGCTGGAGGAGTTCGGGAGCTTCCTGGACGAGAAGTTCGGTCCGGGCAGCGATGCCGCGCTGTACGACGGAAGAGGGGATTTCCGGGTTTCCGTGGTATATCAGCTGGGGAAAAATACATATAGGGGCAGGAGTGAAATGCAGTATGTGATGCAGCATTATTCATGACGCTATGTTTCATTCACAGGATCCGGAATTTTTCTGAAAAGCAGTTACTCAGACATTTTTGGTGTAACGGCACCCGGGGAAGCTGCTGCAGCCCAGAAATTCTCCAAACTTTCCTTTGCGCCTGACCAGCAGGGAGCCGCATCTGGGGCAGAGACAGTCAGCCCGCTTATCATCATTCGTTCCTGCCTGGGCTTCCCAAAGTTTGCGCATCTCTTCATAACACTGCTGATTCATCGCACAGTCCTGTAAGGCGCGGTGAGCCCCTTTGGTCTCCAGATGGAAATAAGATGCGATATCCGTCAGCCTGAATTTGCTCAGAGGCAGGAGATTTCTTGCCAGAAACAGCGTATCCACATGATCGTTGTTTACCTTTCTGTGCAGCTCCCTGAGCGCTCCGGCACAGAGGAAATTCATATCGAAGTTATGTATGTTGTGTCCTACAAGTATGTCGTCGCCTGCAAAGTCCAGGAAATCTTTCAGGGCATCCTTCAGCGTGGGCTTGTTCAATACCATTTCATCCGTAATACCGTTGATGGCTGTGGCTCTGTCAGGAATCGGCCTTCCCGGATTTACCAGCGTGGAGAAAATGCTGTTCACCTGTCCGTTCCGCACCTTTATTGCGGATATCTCTATGATCTCGTCCTTTTCCGGGCTCAGGCCTGTGGTTTCCAGGTCAAATACCACATAGTCCTTTGCATATAAATTCAGTCTTGCCATACTTCCAGCTTTCTCCTTGGTTTTCTGTATTTTTCCGCGTGCATCGATTGTCCACGCACCTTTTACCGGAAGCGAAAGTCTGCTTCCGATAACACAATTATATTCGATTTTGAGAGAAAAGCAACAGCTATTCATTGTAATTTTACTAAAAAATAAGATTATTTTTCATACAAAAATCTTATACTTTCTGGTAAGATATTATAAGGGAAAGGTTTGCGGAGCGGCTCCTGATACAGGACTTACGATACCGGGTTCCCGTGAAGCGGTTCCCGATATGGAATCGGCGAAAGCAAGTTCCCGTGAAGCGGTTACCGATATGGAATCGGCGAAAGCAAGTTCCCGTGAAGCGGTTACCGATATGGAATCGGCGAAAACAGGTTCCGCGAAGCGGTTACCGATATGGAATCGGCGAAAACAGGTTCCGTGAAGCGGTTCCCGATATGAGATCTGAGAGAGCAGGTCTCGGAAGCGATCTCTGCCATGAACGATCTCACAGATTGCAAAGCGAGGGTATAAAATGGGCACAGTTATAAAATATCTGGAGAATTACGGAAAATATACGTTTCAGGAAATGCCGATGACAGAAGTGGACAGCCTTGCCCTGTGTCAGCTGTCCTATCTGAAATTTGACGGAATGGTGCCGGATATACAGGAAGATAAGCCGCCTGTGACTTTGGAGAGCCTGAAAGAGCATCCTGATTTTGAGAAGCTTTTCGGGGATATCCGCTATGAGAAGGAAAACAGAGCTTTGCTCACAGGCATGCTTCAGGGGAAGCGGTTCCGGGATATGAAGCTGAATTATTACGTAAATGTAATCGAAGAGCAGTGGGAGACACAGTTTTCGGCTGTGACCTTCTTTCTGGACGACGGTACTGCTTATGTGGCTTTTCGGGGGACGGATGAGACCATCGTGGGCTGGAAAGAGGATTTCAACATGGCATTTTTATCTCCGGTGCCGGGGCAGGCGTTCGGCGTCCGGTATCTGAAGGATGTGGCGTCGCGGTTCCGGGGGGAGCTTTATGTGGGAGGGCATTCCAAGGGCGGTAATCTGGCCGTATACAGCGCCATGAACTGTGGACCGGAGACACAGGAGCGGCTTCTGCAGATCTACAGTATGGACGGACCGGGTTTTCGGCCGGAGGTGCTGGAGAGATGCGAGTATGACAGGATCGCCGGCCGTGTGACCAAGATTCTGCCGAATTCCTCTTTGGTGGGGATGCTCTTCGAGTCAAATATGTATTTTCAGGTAGTAAAAAGCAAGACCTTCGGGCTGCTTCAGCATGATCCCTATACCTGGCTGGTGGTGTCAAACCATCTGGTGCGGGCAAACGGCCTGTACGAGCGCAGAAAAAAGATGGACAATACGCTGAACGAGTGGATATTGTCCCTGAATGAGCAGCAGCTGCGGACCTTTGTGGATACCATGTACCAGGTTATCACTGCTTCCCAGGCCAGGAATCTCATCGATTTTACCGCCGAGTGGAAGCGGAGCATGAACGGCATCATCGGGGCGCTGAAAGAAGTGGACGAAGAGACGAAGCGGATACTGATCGAGGTGGTAAAATCTCTTTTTGAGATAGCACGGGAGAATAAAAGGAAACAGAGCTCCGGGAAAACCGAAGCCGTCCTGAAACGGATCGCATCGAAGCAGAAAGGGCGGGGCAAAGGGGCGGAGAAGCAGGAAGGGCAGATATGCCCCGGAGAGGCGTTGGGGAATGCGGATGGATGAGGATGGTGTCAGGACAGGGAAATAAAGTATTCCAGTATTTTTCTTCCATCGGTGCCAGACTTTGCGCAGTCGATGCGCTCCGGATGCCACTGTACGCCCAGCACAGGCAGTGTCTTGTGGACGATTCCCTCAATGCAGCCGTCCAGGGGGCAGGTTTGTACGGCTTCCAGCCCCTGCCCCAGACTGCCAAGCGCCTGGTGATGGGCGCTGTTGACGCAGGTTTCCTGTCCGTAGAGCCTGCTGAGCCAGGAGCCGCAGATGATTACGGATGTGTGATATTTGTCTCCGTTTTCGTATCTGTGGCGCCTGGATGCGAAAGGGGCCAGGTCCTGAATGATCTTTCCGCCCAGTCCCACATTGATGATCTGCATCCCCTTGCAGATGCCCAGTACAGGCTGTCTGCTTTTCAGCGCCAGGTCGAAGGCCAGCATCTGGCGGATGTCCAGTTCCGTGTCGATATTGCGGGAACCGTGATTTTTCTCCCCGAAGAAGGCCGGAGTGATATCGCCGCCGCCGGGGAGCAGCAGGGCATCGCAGACGGAGACTTCTTCCATATTCAAGGTTACGACCGGTGTGACATGCATGGTCTGTATGTATCTGACATAATTTGCGGTTTCGCTTTTTTTCCCTACGATGGCTATTTTCATTTCCGTCCCTTTCGCTGAATATAAGGAGGTGCGCAGAAATAATTTTTGATTGCAACGAGCCGGAAGCTGAATCCCCCACTGATGATCGGCTGAGCTCAAGACCGCATAAATACTTAAAAGTTATTTCGAAACCACTTCCTTAGGAATCGCCGGAAAATAACCGCTGCAACTTATACTGACGATCATTGAAACTTGCCAGGCATCCCGACTCACGAGCGAAAGATGCCGGGGACATTGTGGCAAATTTCATCGCTCGTGAGTATATTCAGACAAAAACCGGGAAATACAATAAAGCTGGCTGTGAATTTGCAGCGGTTATTTGTATATACTTCATCAGTATATGCACGATACAGAAAGAATAGTCATGGACTCCCGGCATTTCCGGAAGCGGGACCAGGCATTGGGGCTGAGCGCGATACGGAAAATCAGGGGAATCGGCAGAACGGTTTTCGGAAGGCCGCGTGATAAGCCGCCGGAAGATTCCGGGTGGACATTCGCCGTGAAATGGGGGTGGCGGGGGCAGCAAAACTGCGCGGAGCGGAAAAGTTAAGAGAAATTAAGGATTTTTGTCTTATGCGGTACTTTACTATGAAAAAAAATATGCTAAAATGGATTTCTATAGAGTAAAATCTGATACCGAGGCATTGTAGATTATGAAAAAGAAAAAAATGTATCTTTTTGCTTTTTTGATCCCCACTGTGATCATGCTGGTATTGTTTGTGATACGGGGGATCTATCCTTTTGTAAGCGGCAAATAATCGGCGTCTATAAAAGGAGCGCTGCCTGTGAT
>CAJUFB010000090.1 GCA_910585805.1 uncultured Acetatifactor sp. | reverse complement strand
TTGCAGTTTGGAGATACGCGCCTTTAACTGCCGCAAACGCTTATTTGTTACCTCGCGGTTGAGGTCGCCGCGCTCGGTGCGTATGCCGCGCTTCTCCATAGCGGAAGCGGCAACGCCTAAATGGACGGTGGGGATTTGGTCTATCCCTTGCCGTTCATAACTGCGGTGGTCTACGCGCTCCGCGTGTCCGTTCTGCTCCAACGCCTGATTGCAGAGCCTCGCCCATGCCGCCCTCCATTCCTCCGCTTTGGTCTGCTCGTTCCAATCGGTAGCGGGAATGGATTTGCATTTGTACTGCCGCTTTTTCGGGTCATAGATTTTATTGCCCTGCGGGTCAAGAATGTACTCCTTTTTCTGCTTCGCTCCCCACTCGCCACACTCGTCAAAAGGGCGCATTGTCAGCATGATGTGGGCGTGGGGGTTGCCGCCGCCTGTGTCGTGTAGGCATACATCAGCGCACATTCCCGCCAGGGGGAGGACATATCATGGGATTGCCGATTGATGCAACACAGGGAGAACGCATCCGGTTTTACCGCCAGCAGGCGGGACTGACACAAAAAGAACTCGCCGGCCTGTGTGGGGTCAGCGAGTCCGCCATCAGGAATTATGAGCTGGAAAACCGTGTGCCGGATTTTATGACGCTCCATGAGATCGCCGGAAAACTCCGGGTCAACTACGCCGCCATCAGCGGTGAAAAAATCTCGGATATGGAAGGGGCGCTGCAGGCATTATACAAGCTGGAGGAGATTTACGGATTGTATCCGACAGAGGTGGATGGGCATATCCATTTTGTGTTCAGGGACAGTGTGGCAATGGATGATTTCAAGCCGGACATAGACGCCATTACAAGAAACCCAGGCGCATTGCTCCAATACCGCATTCTGGGATTTATGAAAGCCTGCGCCAAGCACGATGCCGGGGAACTGACCGATGAGGAGTACGCCCTCTGGAAAAGCAAGTTCCCAGCGTTCTTGAGCGACTTCTACGAATTTCGGAAACAGGCAGGGCAGACAGAAGAAAACTTTGATGGCGATGCTCCCGTCTCTTCTGAAAAACCGCAGTCCCCGAAGCGGAGACGGGAACGGAAAATCAACAGTGGGCGGTAGCCAGAAGCGGCGGAACGCCGCGCAGCCAACCTCGGTAACGAGGTTGTTCAAAGGGTTTGGGACGCTTCCCAACAAGCAGAAACAGCGGTTCCCGGCTCCGCCGGAAATCGCTGTTTCGAGTCTTTGTGGGAACAAAGACACTGCTTGCCAAGTTTATACCGAATTCGGTATAAACTTGGCAAGCAGGGCGTTTGTATATACAAACGCTCAAAACGGACTTCCAGCGTTGCCGCCGGAAGTCCGTTTTTGCTCGTTGGGACAGCGTCCCAAACCCTTTGAACAGCCCCTTGCCGGGGCTGGCTATGTGCTCGGAAACCGAACGCTAACGAAGAGGAAGCATCTACAAAATTGCTTTTTTCTGAACTTATGGGATTATTGGAAAACTATGTCATCACAGCCTTACTCAAATTTCCGATCATAGAGCAGCGCGGCAATCAGAACAACAAAGCAAGAGCCAGCATTATGTACCAGCGCCCCGGTGGTGGGATTCAGCTTACCCAGCACAGAGAGGGTCACAGCCAGGAAGTTGATGCACATAGATAAAGAAATGCTGAATTTGATGGTCTTGACAGTCGCGTTGGACAGCTTTTTCAAATAGGGCAGCTTGGAAATATCATCGCTCATCAGGGCAATGTCTGCGGCCTCCACCGCGATGTCGCTGCCCATGCTCCCCATAGCGACACCGACGCTGGCTGTTTTCAGCGCAGGGGCATCGTTTACGCCGTCCCCCACCATGCACACCTTATGTCCTGCATCCTGGAGTTCGTTGATACTGCTCACTTTTTCCTCTGGCAGAAGCTGAGCGCGTACTTGCCGGATGCCTACCTGAGTGGCAAAGTGGTCTGCTGTTTTTTGATTGTCACCTGTGAGCAGGACGATGCCAGTATTCATATCGTGGAGCCGCTTGACGATCTCCCCGGCTTCGGGACGCAGCACATCCGACATTGCCACAGCGCCGATGCAGCGCTCTCCGTCCGCTGCCAGGATAGACGCCTTTCCCTGGGAACGCAGCTGCTCCAATGTAGAGGAAACTTCTCCGCTGATCGTAATGCCATAGTCGGAAAGGAATGTCTCATTGCCGCACAGCAGATTTTTTCCATCCACCTGTGCCTGGACACCTTTGCCGGCAGTCATGTGGAACTCATTGGGGTCGAGGACAGGGACAGCCCGCTCTCTGGCGCAGGCTACGATGGCTTTCCCCAAGGGATGCTCGCTTTTTACTTCGGCAGAAGCGGTCATGGAAAGCAATGCCTGTTCGTCAAGGCCGCTGCCAAAGGGGATGATGTCGCTGACCTCCAGACGGCCATAAGTAAGGGTGCCAGTTTTGTCAAAGGCGATGGTGTCTACCTTGCCCATCTTCTCCAGCGCTTCGCCGGATTTGATGATCACGCCATGTTTCGTGGCCTGACCGATAGCCGCCATAATCGCGGTAGGCGTGGCCAGCACCAGAGCGCAGGGGCAAAATACCACCAGGACTGTGACAGCGCGAACAATATCCTGCGTGGCCAATCCTGCAATGATGGCGATGCCAAGCGCCACAGGCACTAACCAGCTTGCGGCTTTGTCTGCGATACGGGCCATAGGCGCTTTCTTGTCCTCAGCCACCTGCACCATGCGGATCAACTTTTGCAGGGACGAGTCCTCACCCACCTTAGAGGCGCAAATGTCCACCGAGCCAAAACGGTTGATGGTGCCGCAGAACACAGATTCCCCCACAGTCTTATCCACTGGCAGGGATTCTCCCGTCATGATGGACTGATCCACCGAAGTTTCCCCACTGACGATCACACCGTCCACAGGGATTGTTTCTCCGGGAAGTACACGGAGAATGTCATCCAGCCGGATTGCGTCGGCAGAGATCATCTCCTCCTTACCGTTTGCTACCCTCCGTCCCTGGGTGGGAGCAAGACTAATCAGCTTTTTCAGTCCTTTCTTGGCCCGCTCCGTGGTCATATCTTCCAAAATTGCGCCAATCGCCATGATGAACGCCACTTCGCCAGCAGCGAACAGATCCCCAATTCCAATGGCCGCAAACATGGCAATACAAATCAAAAGGGCAGACGAAATTTTGCTGATGCCGGGATTGTAGATCACCCGCCAGATTGCCAGATAGAGCAGCGGAATCCCACTGATAATGATTGTCACCCATGCAGGGTCAAATGGAAGGAAGGAAAGCTGTACCACCTCGCCGCCAAATTCCTCCATCAGATGGGGAACTAGATCGAGCAGCAGAAACACACCAGCCACAATAGTCATGGGAAGTCCAGCCAGGAAATCGTTTAGTTTCTTTAACATATACAAGCCTCCATTTCTCGATTGACACAGATACAAAGGTGGGGTATAATTTGTATGATACCGAATACTTTGTACACTATTCATTGTACCTGTTTCGATTCAAAATGCAATAATCAAATGCCCGTCAATGTATGTTACAGAACATTTTCAGAAATTTGTACGGAGGCAACTTTATGGATAGACGGCAGAAAAAACACGAGCCGCTATTTTCGAAGCGTTCGGCGATTTATTGGCGCAAAAAAACTATAATAAGATCACCGTCCAAGAGATCATTGACATCGCTGACATTGGACGGACAACTTTCTACGCTCATTTTGAGACCAAGGATGATTTGTTAAAGGAGTTATGTGCAGAATTATTCGACCATATTATCCAGAGTGCTGCGGACAGCCCCCACACTCACGGACTATACTCCGATGATGGTGCGCCGGAATCGGTGTTCTGCCATCTACTGCAACATTTACAGAAGAATGACAACAATATTTTGGAATTGCTGTCCTGCGAAAGCAGCGAATTGTTTCTTCGCTATTTCAAGGACAGTCTGAACTGGTTGTTGATCGCACAGGTTCCTGATTGGGCAAAGCAAGAAGGCATTTCCGTACCCAAAGACTTTCTTACAAACCACATCTCCAGCAGTTTTGTTGATATGGTACAGTGGTGGCTGAAAGGCGGAAGGAAGCAATCGCCAGAACAGCTGACATCATACTTTGAGGCTGTTATCAGACCGATCTTTACCGCCACATAGATGCTGGGGCTTTTTAGCACATAACAAAAGCGGAGGTATCCCCTCCGCTTTCGTTGTTCAGATATAAATCAGTTCTGTAAGAATGATAGTCTATGCCAGTGTCTGCGTCATGGATTTTCGGTTTTAATTCATTCATGGTGTCTACCTCCAAATATGATAGTCTGGTATGATAATCGGTAGCCGCTACCGATAATGTGCCACACCATCTCGCCGGAGGTAATCGACCGCCAACGCATTGCTGTGATATCATTCTTTATGCAAGGTTTACTAACATGATATTGATGAACGGCGCAAACTCCAATGTGTCGGGCTTTTCGCTGTCTATCCCGTTGTTTACCGCGATAAAGCGCACGTTGTTTCTGCGGAAAATCTCCATAGCGTTTCCCACTTGGAGATAGTCGCGCCCCCAACGGGTCATGTCTTTCATAATGCACACGCCGACTTTGCCGTTTTCCACATCATCAATCATGCGGGAGTAGGCAGAACGGTCAAAAAATCTGCCGCTTTCGTCGTCGTCAATGTAGTGCCGGATATTGGTTAATTTTAGCTGTCTGGCATAGCTTTCCAGAAATTTCTTCTGGTTCTGTATGGAGTTGCTTTCGCCGCCGTCCCTGTCCTCGTCCCCCACGGATAGGCGGGAGTAAAGGGCTGTGATTTTGCTGTAATCATTCATGTGCATACCCTCCTGCGTCAATATATGTGTTGCTTACAGTTAAGATTATGCACCCCAGGTGACAGGGCAGTGTGCGTCAGGGATAATTGTGATGCAGGCGTCAGGGAAGTGTCCGGCAGTGACAGTTGTGAGGCAGGCAGTGGAGCAGTGGATGACCGGAATGAGCATGGAGAGAAAAGCATCAAAGCTGCTCCGTCACAGAGAGATACGGTTCTCCTGGTGAAAGGCGGCAGCACTGCAGTGGCCAGGATTCCCATGACAGTGAGCCGGCCCCTTATCTGGAGCGCGGAACATCCCAACCTGTATCGGGTACAGGTACAAGTAGAAGACATGGGCGTCTTCGGAGTATCCCTGGACAGGGATGCCGCCATGGAGGGCATCTGTGATGAGGCGGAAGTGCTTTTCGGCATCCGGACCGTTACGGCGGACGCGGTTCACGGGTTGCAGGTCAACGGCAGCACCGTGAAGCTGAAAGGCGGCTGTATCCATCATGACAACGGCCTGTTGGGAGCGGTGTCCCTGCGTGACAGTGAGTACAGAAAGCTGCGTCTGTTAAAGGAGGCGGGTTTCAACGCGGTACGCCTGGCCCGTAATCCCGGTTCAAGGGAGCTTCTGGAGGCATGTGACCGTCCGGGACTCTATGTCTTTGAAGAGGCTTTTGACGCTTGGGGACATAGCAAGCAGCCGGGCGACTACAGCCAGTTTTTCGGGCAGGACTGGAAAGCGGATATGGAGGCTTTTATTCTCCGTGACCGCAGCCACCCCAGTATTCTGTTCTGGTCCACGGGAAACGAGGTGGAGGAGCGGGGCGGCATGGGGAACGGCTATGCCATTGCCGAGGAACTGGCGGCGTATGTGCGCAGCCTGGATTCCACCAGGCTGGTGACCAACGGGCTCTGTTCCATGTGGTCGGGGCTGGACGATGCAAGTGTCCTGGAGGGGATAAAAGGCAGACTGAAGGCCAGGCAGCAGGAGAATAAGCAGGAGAATAAGCAGGAGAATGAGCAGGAAAATCAGCAGGAAAATCAGCAGAATGCGGATTCCGCAGGAGTGGACGGAAGCTGGGAGGAGCGTACGGAAAGCTTCTGCAACTGCCTGGATGTAGTGGGATACAACTATATGGACAGCCATTACGAATATGCGGGGCAGCGCTATCCGGAGCGCGTCATCGTCGGCACGGAGAGTTTTCCCAATCAGATCGATAAGGTGTGGGAGCTGGTAGAGCGTTTTCCTTATGTGACAGGCGATTTTACCTGGACGGCTGTGGACTATATCGGAGAAGCGGGCATCGGCAAGAGCAAATTCTTTGAGGAGGGGGATCCCGAGCTGGCCAAGGGGCCGATGGCAGTCGCCTCACATGCGTCGGAGTACCCCTGGCGTCTGGCAAACGATGCGGACATCACCATTGGCGGAAGACTGACACCCCAGGGAGTCTACCGGAAAATCGTATGGGGCAGCAGCCGGACAGGACTGTATGTTCAGCATCCGAAGTACCACGGGATGACGGAGGTGGTCAGCAGCTGGGGCTGGAACCAGATGACGGACGGCTGGAACTATGAAGGATATGCCGGTAAGCCGGTGAAAGTGTATGTCTATTCCAGGGCATCCCAGGCGGAACTGTTCCTCAACGGAAAAAGCCTGGGCAGAGCCGGGGCGGGAAAGGAAAACCGGTTTTGTGCTGTCTTTGAGACAATTTATGAGCCAGGTGTGCTGACGGCGGTGAGCCTGGACGGGGACGAAGAGGTGTCCAGAGCGGAGATTGCTACCGCAGGAGCGCCTGTGGCCATCCGGCTGACGGCGGATAAGGCGGTACTTTCGGCTGATGGCGAGAGTCTTTCCTATGTGGAAGCGGAGATTCTGGACAAAGACGGGAATGTAGTAAAAGAGGGGGAAATTCAGTTGGATGCAATCCTGGAGGCCACGCAGGTACAGCACCATTTGTCTCCGGCGCGCAGACTTCTGTCCGATGTGGGAATGCAGGAGACAGCAGAGGCATTCGGCGCGGGGGCAGAGGAAGATGCTCCTGATTACAGTGCCTGCCTGGCAGGATTCGGTTCGGATAATCCGGTGACCGAGGATAACTACACGGCCGGGAAATGCTTTTCTTATCAGGGCAGGGCGCTGGCAGTGGTGCGGGCCGGACAGATTGCCGGGAAAGCCGTGCTTCATGTATCCGCGCCGGGACTGGAAGAGGCAAGTGTGGAAGTCCTGGTAAGATAAATATTGGGATGAGGCTGCTATGATATTTAGAAACTGCTTTATCATCGCATTCACTGTACACATAAAACTTCTTCGGGGGAATCTGCTACACATCCGTCCCCCGGTATTTCATACTGCACGCCGTAGAAATTTGCAGTAACCAACAACAAAGCCATTATCACCATAATGGCTTTAAGACCGCCAGCCATATATGCTTACCGTGAACAGATTAGTAAATTCTGGCGGTCTTGAGTATAATAAGCCTGTTTGCAGGGGGGACATCCCCGTCCCGAATGCAGCTTCCCCATATGAAAAATTTGAATTTGAGGTACGCCCATATATTGTCTTGACATTGACGCAGCGTCAAGTGCTATAGTAAAGAGGTCACAGGTTGTTTCTGCGCGGGATACTGTTCGGGCTGTTCACGGTAATAAGCCAAATCATGTTATTTTGCGCGGAAAATCGTTGTAAAGCTCCTGGGATGAGAAAAGCATATGGAAAGGAGCCGTTTCATGAATTTGATTAAAATCACCGACCTGACCAGGCAGCTGAGCCTGTCCTCCCGTACTCTGCGTTATTATGAGCAGGTGGGACTGATTGAAAGCATCCGCCTGCCGTCAGAAACTTATCGTTACTACGACAGTTTTTCCGTTCAGCGGCTGCAGCAGATTATTATCCTGCGGAAAATGCAGATTCCCGTAAAGGAGATTCTCAGCATATACGAAAACCCGGAGATTTCTACCCTGGTGGAAGCATTCACTGCAAAAATAGCCGAAATTGACAAAGAGGTAACCGCCCTTTCCGAATTGAAGGACATTATCAATACTTTTCTTCAGAAGATGACGGAAAAGGGGATTAAGAAGATTTCCGCATTGCCCCTGCTGTATGAGGAGATGGAAAAGCAGGGAGAATTGCTGAAAGAGCAGGGCAGCCCTGTCCTTCATCATTTAGACCGCCTGCAGGAACAGTTGTCCGCTCCCCTGGATACCGCCATCCTCCTTCTGCCTCCCATGCGTGTCCTCACCTCCTGTCTGAAGCAGTCTCCGGGGGAGTCGGACAATACCGGCTTCTGGCATACCGTACAGGCTCTGGGGCTTCCGTCGGGACTTCCGGGGAGCCATGAACAGTTCGAATTCCAGAACGGCTCTCAGGGGGCGGTGATGCTTCGGATAGAAGAGGGTTTCCGGAATGACACCGACTATCTGGACATTTCCTTTCCCGGCGGGCTGTATGGCTGTGCAAATGTCTATGCGGACCAGGATGTGGAAGAGCAGTTCCGGCGCCTGGTAAAAAGCTTTGATGACAGCCATTTATACGAAATCGACTATAGCCACGAAGGCGGGTTGAGACGGCACGCCCTGATTGAAAATCTGATTTCTCCGGACGAGAGCAGGGAACTGGTGAGCATTCTGGTGCCCGTAAAGCAGCGCCTGGCCAATCCTGCTTACTTTGAAAAGCCTGTGGAGGTGCCTGCAGGAACCATTACCATTGAAGAAATTCAGGCCCGGAATCCCGTTCTTTGGGAGAGGGAGGTGGCTCTGGACAAAATGACACCAATCAACAATCCCCACTATCGCGTTCTGGAAAACGGGGAGGCGGAGTACACCGGATGGATCAGCACACGGGTATTGAATACCAATGTGGCGGTGAAGTTGCCCTTTCGGGTAGATATGGAATTTCGACTGGGAGAAAACGATGAACAGTTTGGCTATGGCTCCGAAGAGGGCTGCATCCTTTTTTATCATGGAGCGGAACCGGGATACGGGGGAGAAAACGAATATTATGCTGGCGGCATCGCCCCGGGAAATCTAAGCCGGTCAGGCTTTGGCATCAATATGGGGAACCAGCCATCAGAGGACAGGTCAAAAGCCTCCCTGCGCCGGGAAGCCATCACCTTCCGTCAGCCTGTTTTCCTGGATCTGTACGATTTTCCGGGGCGGGGAAAAATCCGTGAAAAGGGCTATAACCGGGTGACCTGGATTCTGGGTTCCCGGCATCTGGCAGTGATTATCAACGGAGAAATACGCTACTGCGGCGTGGGTTTCCCTTACATGTCCCTGGACTTTGGCCGGGCCGCTGTGGGAGATATCATCATCGGCTCCAACGGTCAGGGCATGAAATACTTCAGAGCCATCCGAGTCTCACAGCTTGCCTATGCCCCGAAAACCAGATTAAAGAAGGAGGAACTTCTCATGACGACGAGACAGAGCAACAATATGATTCCCAACATCCACCGCCTTGTGACTGACGAGTACGGCGAAAACTACTGGTTCAACGGCTGCGCCAGGTATGTGATGGAATGCCTGGGCGAAACCGACTATGATTATAACTTTTTTGCGGGTCTTACAGGAGACGTGTTTACCCAGTACTATCCCAAAGGCGAATTCCGGGGGGAGGGCGTCAGCGGCTATATGCTTGTTGAAGGACCAAATAAAAATCTGCGGGAAACCGACACCTGCTTTGCCCTGGTTTCCGAAGAATCCGGCTTCATTGAAGCGCTTTTTGAAAAATGCGGATATGCAAGCACCTTTGTCTCCCGGAGGGAACTGCGCAGGAATCCGGACATGTATCTTCAGACCCTTGTATCCTACATTGACAGAGGGCTGCCTGTCATTGTCTGGGGCACCGGGGAGCCTCCCGCAGGGGTTCTGGTGGGCTATGAGGAATACGGAAAGACCCTCCTGTATATCACGGGAAACAATAATTGTCCGGAGCGCATTCCTCTGGAAAAGCTTCTGGAGGAAAACGAGTTTCCTAATTCCGGATGGATTTTTATTGGTAGCAAAAAGGAAACGCCCTCCCTGGCCGGACTGTACCGGGAGGCTGTCCGCATTCTGCCCAAGCTTCTTGCCACCGAGACGGAAAGCTTCCGGTTCGGGGCCGCTGCCTTCCGGGCATGGGCAGAGGACATCGAAGAGGGGCGGTTTGACGGTGTAAAACCGGAGGAGTTTGACCCCTGGTCCGCCCATACCGCCTATGTCTGCGGTCTGGCAACAAATGCCAGCTGCTGTCATGCCTTTCTGGAAAAAGCCATGGAACTGAATCCGGACCTTACCTTCCTGAAGGAAGTCAGCGCTCTCTATAAACGTTGCGGAGAAATGTGGAACAATGACAACGGGAACGATTTGGAGACTCTGGGAGGCGGTTTCAATGTAACCCTGGAAGCGCTCCAGGATAAGCAGCGCCGGGGCCGTATCGCCGCAAAACTCCGGGAGTTCGCCCAGGTGACCGAGGAGATTCGGCGTGCAGCATATAGAGAAATAAACGACACGCATGTCATGAAAGAGGCAGGTTTGTTGCACTGAAGCCCCAAAGGTGGAAAGCAGCCGGGAAGACAGAATCCGGTTTATGGATTATCTACCGCTCCCCAGAGGCAGCCACCGGGATTTTTACGGAAATGACTACATGATAAATATATTGTGCGATATTGCCCATGGCGATTGCATCAAATTCAGTGAATATGACATGAAAGCTGCGGCAGAGCTGCTCAGGAAAGGCTATGTCCTCAAGGAAAGGAAAAGGTATAAGGCTGCCATGCCGCTGTTTACGCAGGAGCAGTATGTTGCCGCATGCAGACTTGCGGAAGATTTTGTTGCTGAGAAGATGGCAGGGATACTGGAGGAGATGGACCGGCTTGCCATTGATATTTTAAGCGCTCATACGCCCAGACATCTTCAGAAGCAGGTTTCGGCGGAAGATATGTGAATGCGGGAGGCTTTCCGGTGAAACTCCTGTTGGAGAGAAAGGCGCTGAGTACAGACTGGAATCCCCTGGAAATGCCGGGCATGCATATTGAACTGAGTAACTAAGGAAATCCCCGTTTCTTTGCGCCGCATTCCACTACTAAGAAACTTGGTGCCATGGTGGAGACCGCAGTGTATAAGCATATGGTATCTTTCTGCCAGGGCAGTATGGCCAGCCCGGAAAGAAGCTTCCGGCTGAACCGTTATAAAAAGGCGAACGTGGTATGGCAGGGCGGGAAATGGATGAAAAGGGAAAGATATCGCGGACAATTGTGAGCAGAAAAAGGCAGGAATTTTACCGCTGCGCAAGGTATAATATGATCATGTTCACGGCAGAAAGCGGCCGGATGGCCATCTGCCATGAGCGTTGCCGTGCGCATGGTATCATAGAACCATACCGCAGGAACTGTTCCGGAAGCATTGGCATCCAGGAGGGATTTCCGGGCAGGGAGCGGTTTTGCGGCAGGCTGCAGCAGGTAAGAGCGCTGTCCGGATCCGGAACCGGATGGCGGCAGGGAGGAAAAAATGGAGTGGCTGACAGGATTAAGGACGGCAATCGATTACATGGAGGAGCATCTGCTTGACAACATCAGCGCAGAGGACGTGGCAGGCGCGGTATATCTCTCCCCATTTTATTTCCAGAAATGTTTTAAGATAGTGACAGGCTATACCATCGGGGAATATCTGCGGAACCGCAGGCTGTATCTGTCTGCCCTGGAAGTACTTGCGGGAAACGTTCCCGGGGAAGGACGCCGGGGGAAAGGCGGAGGCGGCTGCGGCGAGAGGAGAGTCATTGACCTGGCATACAAATACGGTTACGATACTCCGGAGAGCTTCACCAGGGCATTCACCCGTTTTCACGGCCTGTCCCCCATGCAGCTTCGACAGCATCCTCATCAGATCAAGGTATTTCTTCCCCTGATTGTAGAGATTTCGGTAAAAGGAGGCAACAGAATGGAATTTGTGGTTGAGAAAAGAGAAGCTATGCGGATGATCGGATTTGAAAGGATTTGTTCTTTTGAAGCCGCTTACAGGGAGATTCCGAAGTTTTGGAACGAGTTCTGCGGGAAGTACTGCAGGAAAGATGCGCCGCAGGAACCGGGCGAAGACGGAATCCGGCAGACCATTGCGGAATGCATGGTAGGAGAATTCGGCGTCTGTGTGGAGGACGAGGGAGACACGGAACATTTCCGCTATTACATCGCAGGAGCCTACCAGGGCGGCGAGGTACCGGAGGGAATGAAGGTTGTTGAGATTCCTGCCAGTGAATGGGCAAAATTCAAATGCACCGGTGCCATGCCGGAAGCGCTGCAGACGGTCAACACGCGGATTTTCAAGGAGTGGCTTCCCGGAAACGGGGAGTATGAGATGGCGCATCAGCTCAATATCGAGTGGTATTCCGGAGGGGACACCGACAGCGATACTTATGAAAGCGCTATCTGGATACCGGTAAAGCGTCTGGGATAAGCGCCCTGCAGTGGAGCCGGTGAAGAAGGAAACACAGGCAGCGGATACCCCGCAGCCTGCGGCAGGGTGTTTCGTTTCCATCTACAACTCAATTCCTGTCGTATAATCCTCATCGATAAGAAGATAATTCGTACCATGAAGACGGCACTGCTCCAGAAACCAGGAATTGTCCTGGAGCAGTGTCTCCATAGTGCAGTCGTCGGCCATACGAGTTTCAATCACATTTGCATATTTTTTGATATCCTGGAAATGATTCTCAATATAGCGTTTGCTCATTACCAGGCAGTAATATCTGATGTGTTCCAGATATTCCGGCTGAAAATCTTTCTCCCAGTCAAATGGGATATAACATCCTTCCACAATGAGATTCTGGCTGTTTTCAACAGCGGTCTTAATCATCTCGCGGACGACAGGCCACAGATAATCTGTCAGCGCCCGGTCGTCGCTTTCCGGGGTCAGCGCCGTATAGCCGCTGCGAATCAATCCCATTTTCAAATGATCGATGGAAAGGTAGGGAAATTTGTATTTTTCCAGTAATTTCTGAGCAAGAGCGGTCTTGCCAGCGTGGGATGCGCCTGTTAACAAAACAATCACGGAATACCTCCTTGGGGGCCGGGATTACGGTCAGGCGCTTGCCTCCGCCCCAACCTCTTCTTTATCCTTTGCATAGAGTACCTTTAAAATAATGGGGGTGGAAATACTCGATACGATAATCAGTATAATAACTGACGTAAAATAAACAGGTGTCAGCAGACCTACGGACAGTCCCTTCTGGGCTACAATCAGAGCCACTTCTCCGCGGGTCATCATGCCCACACCGATTTTCAGGCAGTCTGCGGTGCGAAACCGGCAGAGTTTCGCCATCAGGCCGCAGCCGATGACCTTACAGAGCAGAGCCACCAGCACAAAGCCAAGGGAAAACAGCAGGATATCACCGTTTACATTGTCAATACTGGTCTTCAGGCCGATGCTGGCGAAAAATACCGGGCCGAACAGCATGTAGGAACTGACCTCCATTTTCCGTTCGATATAGTTGGAATCCCGGATGGAACAGAGAACAATGCCTGCCACATAGGCGCCTGTGATATCCGCGATCCCAAAATACTGCTCCGCCGCATAGGCGAAGAAAAAGCACAGCGCCAGTCCCAGGATGGGGATTCGGCGGGTGTGAGGATATTTGTCGTCAAGACGCTTGAAGACGTGGAACAGGATAAAGCCTACCAACAGCGCCATGGCAAAGAAGAGCAGAGTGGAAAGCACCACCTTGCCGGGATTGGAGTCGGGACTCTTAAATCCGACGACAAAGGTCAGTACAATGATGCCCAATACGTCATCGATAATGGCGGCGCTCAGGATGGTGGTACCAACCTTTCCCTTCAGCCTGCCCAGTTCCTTCAGGGCTTCCACCGTAATGCTCACACTGGTGGCGGTCATAATGACGCCGATAAAGACTGCGGTGTAGAACTTTTCCGAGCCCCAGGGCGCGGCACCGTACATGCCCATGTACAGCAAGGCACCGCCCAGCAGAGGGACGAACACACCGGCGCAGGCGATGAGAAAGGCCACCGGCCCCGTCTTCAGCAGGTCTTTCAGATTCGTCTCCAGTCCTGCGGAGAACATCAGCAGGACCACGCCCACCTCTGCCATCTGCACCAGAAAATCGGTCTGTTCCACCAGTCCCAGGATGCTGGGGCCGATAAGCAGTCCGGCAATGATTTCACCCACCACCTGGGGGGCCTTGCATTTCCTCGCAAGAATGCCGAAAATCTTTGCAAATACAATGATAATTGCCAGATCCTTGAAAATACTGTAAGCTTCCATAATAATCTCTCCCTATGTAATCTTTTATTTATAGACACTTTCCTGTCATAAAAACACCAGGTTCGCAGCCGCACGAAAGAATATCCGCCGAAGCGCGGTGCTTCAGCGGATATCCGCGTTGTCTTTACTACTAAGATGTCATATCATTGTAAACAGTAACGTAGAAATTCAGCAGCTGCTGATTCGTAGTCTCCCGGCAGCGAACCACATCGCCCAGAGCCTGTGCCTTAGCCTGACCCTGAATGTTTCCCGGTGCGCCGCACTCACCGCTGTCACCGTCACTCATCAGGGTAAGCCCTTCAATTGCACTGTTCAGATACGCTGTCTGATCCTGAATTGCCTTAATCTGATTAAAAATGTATGCAAAGTCAATCGTTTCTGCCAGCGCGGCTGCCGCTGTGTTTTCTGACGGTTCTGCATTGTTCATTTTGATATCTGTCATCCCGTTATCCTCCAAATCTCTATCCGGCGGACACGCAAGGCATATCTTGTTTTCAGAAAGGAAGCGCGCCCTGCCGTTTTTCACAAGACCTCTGGCACGTTTCGGCCAGGTCGCTTCATATTCGTTACCCTGTTCATCTACAACAAGTATGTTTTTTTCGATGGGTACCATCCCCTTTGCCGTAAAAAAGTTTATGGAGTGAATGCCGTTTTGCGTAATGGGTGCCTTCCCCGATTCACAACCTTAGGAATTGCCTGGAAACAAATTTGCACTTTCAGGAGAGAAACACCAGTATATATGTGCCCTCCCGTGCGGAATCCTGCAAATCTGTTTCGTGATACTTTCTTAGTATAGTAAAAAAAAGTGGTGTTGTCAAGAGCGGAAAGAGGCTTTATGAACTGCGTGAGCTTGTCGGTTACCGCAAGAGTCTTGTGCAGGACAAAAACCGC
>CAJUFB010000089.1 GCA_910585805.1 uncultured Acetatifactor sp. | reverse complement strand
ACTACCAGAATAGGAGACTAATTATAAGACGCCGATTATTTGCCGCTTACCTTCAAAACCCCCTCTCTCCTGTTCCTAAGGAAGAGAAAGGGGGTTCTTGGAATGTCTTCAGCGTTTCATATAATAGGCAAGATAGCACTCGTTCAGGTCATCCCATCGCGCCCTGCTGACAGGAAGGATATCTCCGTTATCAACCTCTACTTTATCCCTGGTCAGCTTTCCCACATGAAAGAGGTTGACGATGTAGGAACGGTGGCACTTGCAGAAAGCAGGCTCCGGGAACATCGGTTCGACATTCCCAAGCTTCTCCTTATAGCGCAGATTTCCCTGTTTGGTGTGCATGATGATGTAATGGTTATCCACCTCTACATAATAGATGTCATTTTTGAATACCCGCAAAGCCCCTTCCGCTGTAGGGACAATGATTGCGTCCCGATTTGCTTCCGAAATCTCATGCAGCGCCTTTTTCAGTGTGTCGAAGACCTTATTCTCTTGCAGGGGCTTCTTGAGATATCGAAATGCCGTCACTTCATACCCCTTTAAAGCATAATTCACAAAGCCGGTGGTGAATACAAGAAGCACCGCTCTGTCATGCCTCCGGATATACTGAGCCAACTCCATCCCGTTCATTTTGGCCATTTCAATGTCCAGGAAAACGAGATCGTACGGTATGTCATCTTCCCAGCAGCACATAAACTGTTCTGCGGACTCGTAATGGCCTATCTGTGCTTCGATTCCTTCTGCATCGGCCCACTTATGAATCATGCCATGCAGTATATCGGCATGCTCTTTATTGTCTTCACATATGGCGATTCTCATGTTTGTCTTACCCTGCATAGCTTTACTTTCCTTAAAGTCATCCTTTTTCAAGTTTGCTTTTTGTTTATATTCAGTATATATCAAATTATGACCATTAGCAAGCAGTATAGATGTATTCCACTATCCTATTTGACGCTTACCTTAATCCGTTGGCTTTATCTATACTCGTGAACGCATTTAAGTGTCGCTTTCTACCCTGGATGCGTTCATTCGTTATATTGTGCAAACGGCAATTATTTGCGTCTGTGGATATAAATTGACCTTTTGAAGAAAGCGTGGCATTACAGCCTCGCTTTTTTCTATTTCTTCCCAACAGAGCCGCGTACAGCGTTTATGTCTCCTGAGAAAGCAATCTGATCTTAATCCTCACGCACACAGGCAATAAAAGGAAAACAAGCAAAATGCCATAGACGGAACCTCCGCCCCACATAGCAAGACCAACTAATAAGATAGACGGAATATCGTAAGAAACACTGCTCATCAGGGAGACAAAGTTAAACGCCAACGCAAAAACCAGAGTCACAGCGACGGTTATCATTGCCAGTTTTACAGACAGGAGCGAGCGCTTCAGCTGCAGAGTCGTCACTTCTTTCTGCTTTTGTACACTATACACGAACGCATGCAGAAAATCGGGAAAAAGCCCGGTAATTGCCAGCATAAGCAAAACCATGGCACATATTATCGTCAAAACAACTGGATCATGAAACCAGGCAAAGTCCAAACCAGGATCTATGAAGAAGAATGAGAGCATTAACACGGCACAGAGCACAATCAATTCTTCTCCCAGGAAACGCAGAAAACCCAGGACATTTTGAGAATTATTGGAGGAAACATTTGTTTCCGTATGGATTTTTTTAGCCATAATATCCTCCTATTAAAAATCAAGAAATTTACCCCTGTGCGGTTGGTTTTTGTAAGACGCATGTCTTGAGTCTCTGCCCGGAAATGTCTATTTGAGCAAACCATCCCCTGTAAAACGTTGCTTTCAGGCTTTTCAACCGCACAGCTGAAATTTTTTATTTTCGTTGATGTCAGTCAATAACCACATTAATTTTTGAATTTTGGCTATACCAGGATGCTTTATTTATGGCACTCTCGGACTGCACCACCATATATGTGTAGGCTAACACTTTTTCTCCTAATCAAAGGCACTGGTCAAAACGATAAGCTGAACCATCCCTCCGTTTTTTGTGGCGGATTCCACTACTAATCGGAACTGCGTACCGCTTGAGTCGTCATCAGGAGTGTCATAAAAGCTTGTGTCAAAATCTCCACTGCACAGTGGATGACTCGACCTCAAAAGCGAATAACTTCCTTTATTTGCATATGATCCACTCCTGTTACCCGACACATATTTAAGGTTATTAAAAGGCCCCAACACATCTTCCCATCCGATGCATCCATATAAGGTCACACCATTTTCAGTCTTATCATCGGTGGATGTTTTGGAAGTGGCTTTCGCAGACAAAACATAGACTGCCGAATCTGCCGTGTCCAGAGAATAAGTTTCGCTTGCGTTGTTTTGGTATACGATTTTGTTCAATACCACATCGCATTCCAACGGCAACATAGTCCCGTTTTCGTCATATTCCCAAGCTGTAACACAATTGTCCATCATGTCTTCGTCCACGGAAACAGTCTGAACCTCTACTATATTGCTGTATTTTTCAGGTATCAATTCAGGCGCCGTTTGAATCAACGCAACCAGCTCGTCATCAATCGTTAATTTTTCCGAGACTGGCTCGCACATAACCGGCTGTGCATGAACCATGGAAGAATCCCACAAAAAAGCAACTGTCAATGCTGTGGCTAAAAATATTTTTTCATTTTTGTTCTCCTCTGTTTTTATTGTTTCTTTTTGCTATAACTGCAGAAATGGAAAGCAGTTACAATAATTCCTTTTCTGTAAATTATACTGCGCACCGGTTAAATTTGCAGTGCAACCCGACTGCAGACCGCCAGCCAAGTACTTTCCTGGGGACACCACTGTAAATCCTGGCGGTCTGCAGTATAACAAAGATTGTTCACTCCACTCTCATAGAATTCCCCCTTTCCGCCTAAAGAGTACCTCAGCAAGCATATCATTCACATAATACACGATACCTCCCACAATGGAACCCCCCCCTCTCAAAATTATGGAAGGAAAAATTATCCCGCCTTTGGAAGTACTTTCGGACTATGAATACAGTATATCACTAAAAAGAAACAGAAACTCTTTTGTTCGTAAATAGCCTTATTTTGAACCTATAATCCGCTCATCAGCATTTCGGGCACCATAGCAAGCATTTCGCGTCTGCAGTTTCCCATTTGAACGCACCTTATCATGAAGTTCTCCTTTGCAGTCTTTCCTGAAGTCCTTTTGAATTACCAAGGCAGGTTCTTGTCTTTTATCCCTGAGCACGGACTCTGAATTCCATTAAACACTAATTCCCGGTGGTAAATTGTATCTACACGATAATGCTTGTATTCTAAATGATCTTATCCTTCTTGAAATAGTAGCGAGGGTATCCCTCGTAAATATCAAGACGGTATTCATCTGTGGGTTGAATTTCCCATACAAGGACCGGTACAGTGGATCCTCGCTTTCTTATGATTGTGGCGTGTGAGTTGACCTTACGGCTTCTGTAGACCAGTTCCTGGTTATTTATACTGCGCACCGACTGAATTTGCAGTACAACCCGACTGCAGACCGCCAGCCAGGTACTTTCACTGAGGCATCACTGTAAATCCTGGCGGCCTGCAGTATAATACTCCCTTTGCATAAACTCTTGCAGTGGGACACCTGGCAACCAACTGGGCCAGATTAAGATTGCTTCCATATGAGAATATCGGATAATTAAAATGCCTTGCCGCCTTTGCCGGTTTCCCGGAGGCAGCAAGGTAAACTGTAAAAAGGCTCTATTTCTTCGGTTATACGTATAAGCGCATTTATTTATACTTATGACCTAAAACATTTGCCAGATGAAATGTATAACCAGTGAGCGCTGCTGCAATGCAGAACAGAAAGCGGCAAATGATTGCGCTCACAAGTATGCCCTTATGCTGCATAAGCGTATATTTGCAATGCAGTTTGTTCGGTAAAAGTGTTGTCCATGAGTATAAACGGCGCAGTGTTACGAGAATAAGCCGGTTCCGAAGTACTTGGCCAGGCTCTGGTAAGCCGTCAGTGCGCCGGAACCCAGTGCCGAATAACCCAGCCCGCTCTGCGTATACAGATTATTGGTCATCATCCGCAGCATCAGTTGCTGGGTCAGCTGGCATTTGTCACAACAGGAGCCTCCGCTGCCGGAAGCGCCTGCAGTGGAATTGCCGGTTCCTTCTGTTTCAGATTGGGTATTCGATGCGGCATGTGTGGTTGTTCCGGACGCTGTCTGCCGGGCGGTCCGCGCGGTTATTCCGGATGCTGCCTGCCGGGCGGCCCGTGCGATTGCTTCGGTTTTGGCAGTGCTTCCGGCGTCTGCCGCGCTTGCCGCAGACGCAGAGTTTGTCTGCGCCGCAATTCGGGAGCCGGCAGATGAAATTCTGCCGGTCTTTGCATTTTCCATGTAATTGGCGAAGCCTTTTATAACGGCTGTTCTTCTGCCGCCGTGCTGCGCATAATATTGATTGATTTCTTTGACGCCAAGTTCATTTATGTACATTTTACACCTCCGTTCCGCTAAAGCGGGAAAGTATTGGCATGAGGATTGAGCGCATGCTTATGTATGCATATGCTCTGAGAATACGCAAAAGATGTATTCCCGGGCAGTACCCATGCCGATTTCAGATTCAGTAACCTTCAGATTCAGTAACCTCCAGGTTCAGTAACCTCTAGGTTCAGTAACCTTCAGACTCAGTATCCCGTAGATTCGGTATCCTGCGGATTCAGTATCCCGCAGCTTCAATATCTTGTAGCTTCGGTATCTTGTGGTTCCGCTGTCGATTGGAATCACGCATGCCTTCTCCTGTGGAGTCCAGGCACTGTGGGTATGTCTGCAATGGTTCAGATAAGGCGCTGAAAGATTGCTCACATTCCGCAAATGTGCAAAGACTCTAGCCAAAGCCGGTAATCATCATATTCATTTCGTCCCCCTTTCCTGTAACAGCACAGTTACATGAAACTCACTGTTTTCTATTTGAATATCCACATCTCCCATATATTTTAAGGCTTCCCGTCTTACATTGGACAAACCGATGCCGTGCAGGGATGCGATGGCTTCCGTTCCGTCCTTTTTCTTAGCGGAAACCGGGAGACCGGTATTCTTATCAAAAGTGATTTTCCCGTCAAAGGGATTTCTGATGTCAATGAGGAAAAATTTCTTTTTCTGCATGCCTGACAGGCAGATATATTTTGGGCCTTTCCGTATTTTGGCACAGGCCTCCAGGGCATTCTGGAGCAGGTTATTGAGTATGATGCCGATATCATAGGCATTGTACCCGCCTGATGCCGGGAACAGAAACGTGCATTGGAATTCGATTCCCAGAGCGGCAGCGGCTTTCTGGCGGTCGTTTATGATAACATCTGTCACTGCGTTTCCGGTGCGGATGGACAGCTCGAATACCTTCATGCTGTCATTCATTCTGGCAATGTAGGTTTCCATATCTTCATAGTGGCCGCTTTCCGCCAGCCCCTTAATATTTGCCAGGTGATTTTTCATTTCATGTTTCATTCTGCGTATGCCGTCGTGGAATTGCTCTACTTCCCGGATGCGTTCCTGTATCGCGGAGAGCTGCTGCTCTGCCACGAAGTATTTTTCCCTGTCATTCTGAAGTGTCAGAATTCGCTGGCATGCGGCTATGGCAGCCAGAATACCCGCATAGAACAACACTGCCATTGCCGGTACGATGGCGAGAAAGGCCGGGTACTGCTCATAGAGCCGGAAAATATGGTTATCATTGGCAATCACCAGAAGCCGCACAAGGATATTGGCAAACAGGATTGCCGTCACAGGTGTCAGGAGCAGATAGCATAATTCCCGGATGTGCAGGCCGGTTCCGCTTTTTTTCAGCTGTTTTTCCAGGATGCAGAGCAGCAGGGTGCAGAGGAGGAACTGGACGGCATCGATAAGGAGTTGGTTGAACGAGGCATAGCGGAAAATGAGTTCCGGGGTGTCGGCATTTCGCAGCAGGTACTCGCTTGTAAAGAAATCGACGCTTCTCATCATCATCATGCTCAGATTCCTGGTGCAGTAGAACAGGACATTCAGTAGGAAAATGAAGTTCCGCTCCATTCCCAGGAAACCGGAGAGCAGCATCAGTACCCCGGTGATCAGTATCATATGCATCCAGCCGTAGAACCAGGGAAACAGACTGAACAGATATGCTGTGGTATAAATGAGGATGATAAGGAAAGTATTTTTCCGAAGGTGTTTTCTGTCCTGCATTCCGCCCATAAATGAACGGAAAAAGACTGCCATAAGAATGGCATACAGAATGCATTCGGCTCCTGTGAGCAGCTTAAAAAACAGAGCAAAGCCTGCTTCGTTCAATTGTCTGCCTCCCTTCTGCGATTTGTTAATTTACGTCAATACATTATATTACTAGCTCAAACTGTTTGCGGATAAAGCGTATATCATGAATATGCTCAAAGGCGTGGAACAAAACGGCAAATGAATACGTTTACGGGTATATCACGTAGACGAGCGTATAAAACGCAGATGTGCTTTCACAAAGCCGTCGTATTTATATTTGGACAGATTCAGTTTATCGCCGTTTGCCAGGGTTACCTCAGCCCTGCTGTACCCTTCCACATAGGCCAGGTTCACCAGGAAACCTTTGTGGATGCGGCAGAACTGTCCCTGCAGAGCCTGTTCCAGCTCTCCCAGCCTGGCGTAGTATTCCAGGGTGGTGTCTTTCAGGTGCAGCACGATTTTGTGGCCCTGGCTTTCCATATAATAAATATCGCTCAGGGGAAGCACTCTGTTGGTTCCGGCATATTGGATGACCAGCTTCTTTTGCTGTTGCTGCCCGCCTGCCGTGATTCGTTCCGCCGCTCTCCGGAAAACCTCTGCGAACTTCTGCGGGTCGACGGGTTTTAACAGATATTGGAAAGCATCTACATCGAAAGCGTCATATACATAGTTTTCGTAGCCGGTGACGAAGATGATCAGGGGCTGTGGGCCGCCTTCTGAAGCCCTGATTCTCCGGGCCAGCTCCATGCCGTTTATTCGGTTTCCCGTGTCGTAATCTGCCTGTTCGCCGTGAAGAGCCGTGTATTCCGTGGAGGAACTGGTCTGTTCGCCGTGAAGGGCCGTGTATTCCGTGGAGGAACTGGCCTGCTCGCCGTGAAGGGTCGCTTTTTCCGTGGAGGAACTGGCCTGCTCGCCGTGAAGAGCCGCGTTTTCCGTGGAAAAAATCGCCTGCCCGTCCGGAACTGGTGTGTGTTCGGGACAGGAATTATTCATCTCTATGTCCAGAAATAACAGGTCATATTCCGCCGTGTCTGACAGGTACGCAACAGCGGACGCATACTCCGTGATTTCCGTTTCGTAATTCTGTTTTCGGATCAGCGAGATGAGATAACTTCTTATGTATTGTTCATCATCGCATACTGCGATTTTTATTGTATTCATACTGTTTTCCCGCCTGTGTTGTACTTCTCTTCCGAGGCATGCAGAAAATCAAAGCCATATACCGCATTGTAACCGGAAAGAAAAATATCTATTCCGTGTATCGGAGAATTTTTCGTAACCTTTATGCCGATTGCGTAAGTGGACGGTTTGACAGCGCAAGTGGAAAAATAACAAAAAGCTTATCGGGATACGGGATTACGTAAAATATTGAAAAAGCGCCTTTTTTATACTATACTTAATACAAATCAGAGCAGTTTCATCTGCTTACATTTTCACCGGGGAGATGAGAACGATGCCTAATTTTACGAAAATGGCAATAAAGAGCACGTTTATCAAACTTTTAAATGAAAAGCCCCTGAGCCAGATTACCGTAAAGGATATTGTGGAAGAATGCGGGGTCAACCGGAATTCTTTTTACTACCATTTCCAGGATATTCCGGCGCTGGTGGAAGAGATCGTGACGGAGGAGGCTGACCGGATTATCAAGGAGTATCCTTCCATTGATTCCATCGAGGAGGCTCTCAACGTCGCGCTGGATTTTGCCAGGAAAAACCGCCGCGCCATCCTGCATATCCATAATTCCGCGAATCGGGATATCTATGAGCAGTATCTCTGGAAGGTCTGCGAGCATGTGGTATCCTCGTACGTCAATGTGGCATTTGCGGATAAGCCGATTGCAGATTCAGACAGGGAGCTGCTGATCCGGTTCTATAAGTGCGAGTGTTTTGGCATGGTTATGGAATGGATGAGCGGCGGCTTGCGGGATGATATGACGGAGCAGATAAGAAGGCTCTGTGAACTGCGCAAGGGGATGGCGGAAGAGATGGTGGAGCGCAGTCTGAAGCAACAGGGATAATTTTTTGACTAAAATCTTTTGTTCCGAACCGGCGCGGGGATGAATGGCGGGTGGAAACTGAATGAGGAAGTGACAAAGGGGCTGTCTCGACAGCCTCTTTTTTTGAGGTATCCACAAAGCATTACAGTGCATTTTGGAATAAACAGTATATAACACTTGACAACAGTTATAAACTGTTATATACTGTTAACATCCGGATATGAAATAGTAATCAGAAAGGAAAGTTCAGTCCGCAGAAGAACATATGAAGGCTGAACCGGAATGGAGGAAGCATTAATGCGCATTATAATAAACAGTTCGTCCATGGTTCCCATCTATGAGCAGATAGGAGACCAGGTCAAGGCCATGATCCGTAGCGGGGAACTGAAGGAAAACGACAGCCTGCCCTCTGTCCGCACCCTGTCAAAGGAATTGAAGATCAGTGCACTGACCGTCAAGAAAGCCTATGACAGCCTGGAAGCAGAAGGCTTTACGGCCACTGTTCACGGCAAGGGAACCTATGTGACGGCGGTGAATAAGGAACTTTTGCTGGAAGAACAGAAGAAGGAACTGGAGGCGGATTTGGAGATGGCTGTCCAAAAGGGCAGAAGATACGGGATAAGCGACGAGGATATCAGGAGCTTGTTCGAATTGATTCTGGAGGGTTGAAAATGTTAAGGATTGAACATTTAACAAAAAACTATAAATCGTTCTCACTGGACTGTACCATGGAGGTGAAGCCGGGTTGTGTCACCGGGCTTATCGGGCAGAACGGCGCAGGGAAAAGCACTACCTTTAAGGCGGCGCTGGGACTGGTTCGTCCGGACGGCGGCACTATCCGTATTCTGGGCAGGGACATCCGGGATTTTGGCGCGAAGGACAGGCAGAAACTGGGCGTAGTCCTGTCGGATTCCGGATTCAGCGGGTATCTGACGGTTGCGGATACGGTTCCCGTTCTGGGCAGTCTCTATGAGGATTTCGACAAAGCCTTTTTCCTGGAGCAGATCAGCAAAGCCGGTCTGCCTGACAATAAGAAGATTAAGGAATTCTCCACAGGCATGAAAGCAAAGCTGAAGGTCATAACGGCCATTTCCCACAATGCCAGGCTGCTGATACTGGATGAGCCCACTTCGGGGCTGGACGTGGTGGCAAGGGACGAACTGCTGGAGCTGCTGCGGGAGTTCATGGAAAAGGACGAGGACAGGTCCATCCTGATCAGCTCCCATATATCCGGGGACCTGGAGACGCTCTGTGACGACGTGTACATGATACATGAGGGGAGGATTGTCCTCCATGAGGATACGGATGTACTGTTAAGCGATTACGCCGTGCTGAAGGTAGATGAACGGCAATACGATACCCTGGATAAGCAATACATCCTGCGCTGCAGGAAGGAGAGCTTCGGTTACAGCTGCCTGACCAACCAGAAGCGGTATTATCTGGAGAATTATCCGAAGCTTGCGGTTATAAAGGGAACCATTGACGAAGTGATTACAATGATGATTCGAGGTGCTGCATTATGAAAGGTTTGTTGATCAAAGATATCAGGCTGATGAAAAATATGAGGAATTCCATAATTATGATCCTGTTGATTGCGGTGAGTATGGGAGCGTATATGAAAGACGTTTCGTTTATCATCACATATCTGGCGTTGATCGGCGCTTCTTTTACAACGAGCACCATGAGCTATGATGAATTTGATAACGGTTATACGTTTCTGCTTTCCCTGCCGGTTACCAGGAAGGGCTATGTGCTGGAAAAATATGCTTTCGGGCTGCTGCTGGGCGGTGGCGGATGGCTGCTGGGGTCGGTGATCGTAACCGTGGCAGGGGCGGTCAGGAATACCAGCACGGTGACGGACAGCCTCATGATGTCACTGGTTATGCTGCCAGTTGCATTGCTGCTGCTTTCCGTCCTCATTCCCTTTCATATGAAATTCGGCGGGGAGAAAGGCAGAATTGTTATGATAATTACCATCGGGCTGATTTTTGCGGCGACTGTCCTGGGGGTGAAGCTTGCCGAAGCAATGAACATTGATTTGGATGCCGCGTTGGAGAAGCTTCCTGTGATGGGGACAGGGGCAGTTGCCGTGGGCGCCGTCGTTATCAGTGTGGTTATATTACTGCTGTCCTGCAGGATCAGCATCGGGATCATGAATAAGAAGGAGTTTTGAGCCTTGCCGGCATGTTCCTGTGGCGCTGCCCGGAATTTGCCGTTGAAAGGCATGGCAGATATTTTGAGAGGACGATAAGGGATAATCATAGGGTATCCGGAGATGCGGCATCAAAGGGATACATCTGTAAGCTGACAGGTAATACAAAAGGCATGTGCAGAGGCACATGCCTTTTTTGGCGGCAAAATATCAGCAATTCGACAATATCCGGGAAACTGATGTATAGCTTTATCACAGACATGCTGTAAAAAACTGTTTCCGATAAGTGAATTTGTGCCATGCAGGGAAAAGTCAGAAGCTGACGAAGCCTGTAGCCGGCAGGAAACCGATACTGTATAAAGATGAGCAGAATAGGATACTTTATAGTATGCAAAGGATATAATTACTTGCGGAAAAATGTTCCGCTGTGTAGAATATTACTGTCATAATTGCTTATAAGGGGGAGTATGCGGAGATGAAAGCGTCAAACTTCCTGAAGTTAAAGATATATCGGCGGACTTTTTTGGCATATCTGTCCATTGTAATTGTGTTTTTCTTCTTTATTATTTCCAATCGTTATACGAATGCCCGGATAGTCGGGCAGCAGCTTTTTGCAGAGCATATGGACAGGGCTTTCTCACGGGTGGAGGATGAACTGGACAGCGTTATCGTTACAATAGATAATTTCCTGATCCGGCTGAACGGCAGTCCGGTGCTGAAGAGAGATTTTTTTGATTTTTTCGGAGCTACGCCGGCAGAATACATGGCGGCCAGGCTGCGCAGCGGGGATACGACCTATGACAGCTATCTCAGCACCTGCGACAATCTGGTTACGGACTGTAAGTACCTGGTTCGTTACATTCTCTATTACTGTGATGAGAATATCATGTGTATGGAATACAGCCAGGAGGGATATTCCAGGTGCAAGGCAATCGGACCGGAGGAGGGGGAGCTTCTGTGCAGTGCGGGTTATGCGTATACGAGGGATATTTACCAGGATTCGGCGTATAAGGGGAAGATATCCTTTGTCATTGACGTGGCTGTCCCGATTGAGGAAGCTTTTTGCCAGAAGGGGCAAATCGCAGTCTGGATGGAGATTCAGGGGGAGGGTAAGGTTCTGGGAGAGGCGCTGGACGGCGACGTGGGTTTTGAAGAGGTTACGGAGTCGGGGAGGAATGTGGGACTGGCTTCTTTGACGGCAAGCAAGATAGGGAAGTACTTTTATGCGGTGAACGCTTCGGAGAAGTATTCCTACCTGGTGGTGGCAGCAGGTAAGGCCAGCGTGTATATGCAGGCGCAGATAAAGGAACTGTGGGTTCTGTTTTTTGGAATGCTTCTGGGCTTTATACTGATTACGATGATCTGTATACGGCAGTTTTCTTCGGACAGCAGGTTTCTGCAGGACATCCTGCACAGCGTGGAGTGTGCCATGGATGGCTCTTTCTGCTGTATTGAGGTGGGAAAGCGCAGCGATGAGTATGCAGTTATTGCCAGTCAGCTGAACGGGTTCTACGAGTATCTGGAGACCCTGATCCAGCAGAAATATGAATTGACCATCAGTCAGCAGCGGACACAGATGCAGATGCTGAGTTCTCAGCTGACCCCCCATTTTCTGTACAATACACTGGAACGGATACGGCTGCGCGCCCTGCGGGTGCAGAATATGGAATTTGCCCATGCCACGGCAAACCTGGGCCTGCTTTACCGCAATATCGTAAAGACGGAACCCGTAATTACCATGGAAAAAGAGATTGGTATCACCATACAGTATCTTGATTTGATGAGCTTCCTCTACGACGGACAGTTCCTGTACCACTGTGACGTGAAGGAAGAGCTTCTGAGCATTCTGACACCCAAAATCTGGATGCAGCCTATTATGGAGAACTTTTTTAAGCATAATTTCAAGGAAGATGCGAGCATTAAGGTCATCGTGTTCACCGGGGAGAAGCGCGGAGAAGAGATTTGTTTCACTTTTTTCGACAACATTGGCTATATTCAGGAGAAACAGCTGGACTATTTAAACGGCCGGTTTACGCCCGAAGAAGGCAAAAAAGGCGGAGAGAATATGGGGGGCATCGGCCTTCAGAATGTATATTACAGGCTTTTGCTATATTATGGGGACAGGGTAAGGATGACGATTCGGAATAATACGCCCTCAGGGGTGTGCATCGAGGTGGTGTTTAAAGAAGGGGGGGTAGTGGATGTACCGGCTGCTGGTAGTGGATGATGAGAAGGATATCAGGGAGAATATCCAATATCTGATTGATTGGAGCCGATATGGGATAAACCAGATTGAGACGGCGGCTACTTATGAGGAGGCGGTGAATAAGGCTCTGGACATAAGGCCGCATATCATTCTGATGGATGTGAAGCTGGGAGACGGGCGCTGGGGTTATGAGCTGGTGGAACACTTAAGGGCTTCCGGCCTTAAGGCAGTGTGCTGTATGATCAGCGGCTATGACGAGTTTACATACGTACAGAGATCCATGCAGGCTTCTGCCAAGGATTATCTCTTAAAGCCCATCAATGAGAAGGAGCTGAGGCGTTTTGTGGAGCGGGCGATTGTGGAAGAGCTGAAAGGCAGGCTGCCGCAGCGGCAGGTCGCCCCGCCGGATGTGGATCCGGTGCTGAAGGTGGAGTACGGAACGCTTTCCAGGATTACCAATAAGATTATCATGATTGTGAAAGGGAATTACAGAAACTCATTGTCCCTGGTGGGCATCGGGGATATGTTCTGTATGAGCAGTAAGTATATCGGAAGGATTTTCCTGCAGGATACAGGGATGAAATTTTCCGAATACCTGATGGCCTACCGCATGGTGCAGGCGAAGAGGCTGATTGAAAGCACGGGAGACAAGATTGTAGTCATTGCCGCTCAGGTAGGTTATACCCAGCTGAATAATTTTTATGTGCATTTTAAGGAATATTACGGTTTTTCACCTAAGGCGTTGCGGGGGATGGAGGAGACGGAGAAAAATGCGTATACGGCAGAACGCAACGGAACGGAATCGCCGGAAAATGCGCATATGGCAGGTAATGAGAAGACGGAATTGCCGGGAAACGCAGGCGAGCCTGAATCCGAAGCGTGGGAAAAGCAGCAGGAAGGTGGGGCTTATGGGAAGATATAGGAGAATTTCTGCCATTCTGTCCGTTGCGCTGGCAGTTCTTCTGACGGCAGAATGCGCCAGGGTAGAGGAACAGGAGGAGTATGCGGCTGAGGATACGGAGGACAGAGAGGAGGCAATCCGGTTGGTTTACTACACCATAGGTGAGCCGGATGCCGGCCTGAAGCAGGTGGAAGAAGCGCTGAATACTCTATTGCTGCAGCGGTACGGCTTCACGGTGAGTTACAACAAGACAGGATGGAACGATTATGAGGCAAAGCTGGATTCCCTCTTCAGTACAGACGGGAATTTTGACATTGCCTTCGCCTGGACAGAAAATTATCTGGAAAATGCTCTGGCGGGAAACTGGCTGGATCTTACGCCGTACATGGAGGGAATCTGTGCGGACACCTGGGCGGCGGTCAACGGTAAATTCTGGAAGGGTGCCACGGTGAACGGACGTATATACGGTATCCCCACCAATAAGGAGCTTGCCGTGCTTATGTATCTTCTGTATGACAGGGAGCTGGTGGAAAAATACGATATCGATGTGACAAGGTATCTTACCATGGAATCCCTGGAGCCTCTGCTGCGGACGGTTTCCCGCGGGGAACCGGACTATATTCCGCTCTTTTTGTCTAACAGCCATGTCAACCTGGCATCTATGGGAGGCTATGAGTATGTGACTTATACCGATATTCCGCTGGTAATCCGGACGGACGATACATCGGCGGAAGTCGTAAATCTGTTTGAGACGGAGTATTGTGAACAGCTTCTGGATACGCTCCACAAATACTATTCGGCAGGTTATATCAATGAAGATGCGTCCATGAGAACCGCGTTTTCCAGGTTCCAGGGGGAAAAGGTATTTCTCCGGCTTGCCGGCGGCGGGCCAGAATCGGATGTCAGCTTTTCGTCCACTTTTGGCTACCCGATTGTGACACAGCAGGTCAGCGACCTGGTGGTGACTTCGGAGTCTGCGCTGGGGGGCATCATGGCAGTTAACGCCAGGACGGAGCATCCGGAGGAATGCGCTGTTTTCTTAAATGCGGTAAATACGGATCCGGATGTCCGCAATCTGCTGAACTATGGAGTGGAGGGGCTTCATTACAGATTAAATGAGGACGGGCAGGTGACATACCTGAACGATGATTACCGGGGAGTGGCCTATACCCAGGGAAACTGGTTTATCCTGAATACAGTAGCGGGGGAAAATCCGGATAAGTGGGAGCTGTATCGGGAATTTAACGATATTGCCATAGAATCGCCTATCCTGGGGTTTATTCCGGATCTTTCCGGTTTCTCCGAGGAATGCAGCAATATAAGCCAGGTATGCAGAAAATATGAGAATGCGCTGATGACGGGAACCGTGGACCCGGAAGAATTTCTGCCCAGGATGCGGGATGAGCTGGAACAGGCAGGAATCGGGAGTCTGCAGAAGGAGCTTCAGCGCCAGATCAATGTTAACTTCCTGAAATTTTACACCTGAACGTTTTCGACAATAGAAAAATA
>CAJUFB010000088.1 GCA_910585805.1 uncultured Acetatifactor sp. | reverse complement strand
CCCTTCTTCCAGAAAATCTTTTTTATTTTCCTCTTGACATTTCACCAAATTGCTCATAGATGAAGATGTCCTCAATGGCCATTCCGAAATACCGCGCTATTTTGAACGCCAGCAGGATGGACGGATTGTACCGTCCGTTCTCCAGCGAGCCGATGGTCTGCCTCGAGACCTCCAGCACGGCGGCAAGGTCCTCCTGCCTGATCCCGCGGTCTTTGCGGATTTCCTCCAGGCGGTTCTTCATGGCTTTCCTCCTTGTATTGCTCTTATTTACAGAGTTTTATGGAAAGTATGCTTTACATTATACGCGGATTTGGAAGAATGTCAAGTATACTTTCCATATTTATTTTCTAATTTCTTATTCTTGTTTCCCTCTGACTTCCCCGCTGGCGCTGACCGACTATTTCCCCGCAGATTTCCCCTGCTCCGCCTCATAGTCGCCGCGCAGGATTCCATAGACGCACATATCGCAGATTCCCTGGTTGTTCCAGCCCGCCTGGCGCAGGAGGCCTTCATAGCGCAGCCCGCACTTCTTCATGACCATTCCGCTGTGAGGGTTGTTCGCATCATGCTGGGCAAAGATTCGGTTCACCCCCACTTCCCGGAACAGAAAGCGAATGACCTCCGAAAAGCATTCCGTCGTTATCCCGCGATGCCACCATTCCTTTCCGATACAGTATCCCACCTGGGCCTCGCCCACCTCTTCTCGCCAGGTCACCACGGAAATGCTCCCGATGGGTTCCATGGTTTCCTTCCAGACGATGGCCCACTGATAAGATGCGGGGTCGCTGTTCTTCTCCACCCAGGAGGCCACCACCTTTGATGTCACCTCCTCCGATGTATGGGTGGGCCATGTCAGGAATCTCGTCACCTCCGGGTCGTTTGCCCAGTTGCAAAACATCGGCCTCGCGTCCTCCGGCACGAATGCCCGCATAATCAGCCTCTCCGTTTCCAGTCTCCTGCTTCCTAAATGCTCCATTTCCTCTCCTCTCTGCCCCTTTGGCTGACGGCAAATCCAGATTTTCGATGTATGTCAACGCCTGCACTTCCCGTCTGTCAACAGAAAAACGACGTTCTCCATAAGTCCCGGAAAAATATTAGCCTCTATTCTACTCTCTTTCCAGATAATGTCAATGAGTCCTTTTCAGAAAATATGCAATATTTCAAGCCCTATTTAAAAAACTTGTATCAACCTACTTGACAGAAAAGTGCATATAGTATATAGTGTGCATATAGTCACATCACACTAAAGGAGGACGAAAATTGAAGATACTGATTTCCAATGCCTCAGACAGTCCTCTCTACCAACAGATTAAAGACCAGATCAAGGATGCCATCCTCAGGGGAGAGCTTGCGGCCGGGGACGCGCTGCCCTCCATACGAGCCTTCGCCAATGACATCAAGGTCAGCGTCCTCACCGTGCGCCGGGTCTATGACGACCTGGAGCAGGAAGGCTTCGTCACCAGCCAGGTAGGCATAGGCACCTTTGTCTCTGCCGGCAATGTGGAGCTTCTGCGGGATTCCAGGCGCCGTGCCGTGGAAGAGAAGATGCAGGACATGATACAGACGGCAAAATCCCTGGGCATCGGCAAAGAGGAGCTGTCGCAGATGATGGATATCCTGTACGAAGAAGAATGAATCCCTGCATCGGCCCGGATATAGGCGGCCAGGGACGCAGGGGAGCTTGAAAATATTCTTCAAGTCAATCAGCATGCGCGTAGAGGCGCGCGAGGGAGGCACGACATGAAAAACATCTTAGAAGTATCCGGCCTGAACAAATCCTACGGGAATTTCGCACTGCAGGATGTGACCTTCTCCCTGCCGGAAGGCTGCATCACCGGCTTCATCGGCGTGAACGGAGCCGGGAAGACCACCACGCTGCGCACGCTCCTGGGGCTTACCGAAAAAGAGTCCGGCGAGATACGCATCTTCGGCATGGACATGTCCGGACAGGAAAGGCAGATAAAGGAGCGCGTCGGCATAGTGCTGGACAACGGTGGCTTTTATGAGGAGCTGACGCTGGCGGAGATGAAAAACGCCATCGCCCCAGCCTATTCCACCTGGTGCGAAGCGGATTTCCGGGAATACATGGAGCGCTTTTCCCTGAATCCCAAGCAGACGATCAATACCCTCTCCAAAGGGATGCGGGCGAAATACGCCCTGGCCCTGGCCCTCTCCCACAAGGCCCAGCTGCTAATCATGGACGAGCCCACCAGCGGTCTGGATCCCCTGGTGCGCAGCCAGATTCTCACCGTCCTGACGGATTTCATGGCCCAGTCCCGTCCCGGGGAGGAACACCTTCCCAGAGGCGTCTTCTTCTCCACCCATATCACCTCCGACCTGGACAAAATCGCGGACATGCTGGTCATGATCGACGACGGCAGAATCATCTTCCAGGAGGAAAAGGACACTCTGCTGGAGCGCTGGCGCATCGTCAAGGGCGACCAAGCGAAGCTGGATACGGAGAACCGCAGACTGTTCTCCAATCTGGAGGAGACCGCCTACGGATTCACGGGCATCACCAAACAGCCCGATCGGGTGCTGTCCGCCATGCCGGACGCGATTCTGGAGCGCCCCTCCATCGAGGACATCATGCTGGCCCATATCAATACGCGGCAGGCGAAAGCCTGAGGACTGCCAATCCGGCCAGGAAATGGCAATAGCTAATTTGAACCAGATGCGAATACTGAAACAGGAGGCAACGAAATGCTATATCATTTGATCAAAAAAGACTTTATTCTCGTAAAAAAGTACCTGCCGATGATGATAGGGATACCTGCCCTGATACCGCTGTACGTGGGCACCCGCCCCATAGGAGGCGCGGCCCTCATCGGCTTTACATTGTCGTCCGTATACACCCTTTTCATGACCGTGCAGTACATTTTCTTGAAAGAGAGCCAAAGCCCCAAGGCCCTGTCCCTGCTCTGCGCCGCGCCCTATCCGCGCTGGCTCCTGGTGGCGGCAAAATACTGCCTGGTCCCCATCCTCCACCTGGCATGCTGCCTGGTCTTCCTGGCGGAGTCCCTGATGGTGCCGGGTCTCGCCGCCCTGCCCATGCAGGCTTATGCTTCCGTGCTGTTCGCGGACTCCCTTTTCTTCAGCATATACATGCCGCTCCAGTATAAGCTGGGCTTCGAGCGGGTCAAGCTGCTGCTCCTGCTGCCGATCATCGCCATGTCATGGCTTTTTCCCCTGCTCGTGAAGCTCAGCGCCCAAATCCGCTGGAACCCCCTGGCAGGCATCCCGGCCTGGGCCTCCTCCATCGCCCTCACAGCGGTCAGCTTCGCCGTCCTGGCAGTCTCCGCGCTGGTTTCCATACGGATTTTCGGCAGGAAGGATCTGGCCTAGGAACCGGGAGCAGCGCATTCCGTAGGATGGGAGCTATAATTAGGATTGTGAAAAAGCGGCAATCGTGTTAGAATAGACGTGTGAAAGCGCTTAATATGGAACCATCGGCGAAAGGCAGAGAAGCATGCTGAAAATATGGTATTATGGCGGCGTATCTTATATGAACGACGCGCCCTCCTATTTCGATAATGTATATGAGGACGAATGGATCGAGGATCCCTTTGTCAAGGAAATGATCCAAGACGTGGACAGTTCCACTGTCATAAGCGCCCATATCATCGAGAGCCCCATCCTGGGCCCCATTACCCCGAAGGAGCTGTCCGGCGGCGTAAAGGTCCTGATCCTGATGCTGAAAGACGACTCCTTCGTATACAATTTGACCAACTGCGGCAACAACTGCGCCAAATGGGTGTTGAAGATTGCCGAGCAGAAAGACCTCACCGTATATCTCCAGTACATGATCCGCTTCGAGGGGGAATTCGAGATTCAGATTATGAATACAGGGAAAATCGTCCATAACCGGAAAGAATATGTACTGGGGCTGATTGAGGCAGAAAGGCTGATGGATGAAAGGTAGCTATCATTTTCGGGTGAAGAGCAAAAGGGCACTGTTCGATTTTACATTGCGCAGGAACATCACTGTCATTAAGGGAGACAGCGCCACCGGCAAGACGACGCTCCTGCACATGCTGTACGAGTATCTTCGGACAGGACGGGAATCCGGCTACTCGGTTTCCACCGATGCGGCTTATTATGTCTATCTGCGCCAGGAGGTGGGGATGCGCTGGCAGGAGATTTTTCCTCGCCTAAAAGACACCATCATCTTCATTGAGGAAAACAACACATTTGTCTTTTCTCAGGAGTTTGCCGCTTTTGTCCGCGACTCCGGAAATTATTTCGTGCTGGTGACCCGCGCGCCTCTCAAAATGCTGCCTTACAGCATACATGAAATCTACGAAATCCTGACAGCTGGAAAACGCGCGGATATAAAGGAGTCCTACCATTATTTCAGGGAAATGTACAGCAATTACCCTGTGGTCGAGAACAATCGGATAGCATGCGCCATAACGGAAGACAGCAACGCGGGCTTTCAGTTCTTCGCCCATGTCTTGAAGGACAGCAAGCTGATAAGCGCAGGAGGAAACGGCAATGTCCTCTCCTGTCTGGAGCAGACGGACTCCGCCGATACCCTGGCCATTGTGGACGGGGCCGCCTTTGGAGCCATGATCGAGAGCTGCCTGGAATATATAAAAGTACAGACCAATCGGCGAATAGCCCTCTGGATGCCGGAATCCTTTGAATACCTTATACTGAAATCCGGCGTGATATCCTCCAGGGAACTGGAGGATATCCTGGCTTCCCCCTGGAACTATGTGGAGGCGAGAGAGTCTGAAAGTTGGGAACGCTTTTTCACACAGCTTTTGATATCTCTGGCAAAGGACACACCCTTTCAATATTCCAAGCAGACCCTGAATCCCTCTTACCTGCAGGACAGGACTGTTAGGAAAATCGTAGACGGATTTCCGGCGGCTATAAAAAACCGCCTTTTCGATTTCCAGGCGTAAGTCCATCAAGGCCAGGCTATTCTCTCCGCATTTCATTCATTCAGCGTAGGCTCTATGATCAATTCTTCCATGAACCACATTAAATCCGGATAATCCGGCTCTCTCTCCCTGTATCACCGGGCCAGCCTGCCTATACCCGGAACCGCTTTCCTGAGCACAAAAGGTTCCATCTGCGATGGATTATGATGCCTTATCAAGCATGTCGCGAATATATTTCCGTAGGCCGTCCTCCGTATCTATGCCGTATTTTTGGTTTATCGCGATATAATACCTCATAATCCTCTCTTTGGGAAGAAGCTCACTGGAAGGTATGCTGTCGCCATATCCTTTCCTTGCTTCCATCCACGGATTCTCATTGTGAGCGACCTTCTCCAATGCCTTTCCGCCATACATTCCGAAAGTATTTACCACAAGGTCGATTACATGCTTCTCGTCATCCGTCAGGGCATCCGACCTTCCTTCCAGAAGCGCAAACCGTGTGTCATCAATCGGATTATATTTGAAATCCCTGAACAGGTCATAAACCTGCGGATAAACCGGGCCGTGGATCCATGCCCTGCAGTCTTCCTCAAAAATCGGTCTTCCGTACAATGCAGAATAAACGCCCTGGATAAAATACAGAAGCTTCTGCAGCATAAGCGGGGTCACCTCTTCCAGCTTCTCAAATATATACGCGATTGCCCTTAGCATCTTATCCGAAACGGAAAACAGGCTCTCTATGCTTTCAGCCGCCAAAAGCGCCTTTTTGTATGCCGCATCTGTCAGCTTCGCCCGGTTCTCCATGAGCTTCTGCTTCATATATACCGGAGACGTCAGCGCAGCTTTTACGATATCCGAATACTCTTTAGAGGGTACCTGTCCTTCCAGATATCTCGGTATGGTCACCTCGCCGAATCCAAGAGCCAGGGACAGAGGTGCCTTCCCAATCTTATAGATTTTCATGAGCTTTTCAATATCATCGATTGATACAAGGCATTCCGCCGCCCTGTACTGCTCGTCGATTTCCTGAACATTCTTGTCAATAAGACCGGGAATGCTCATTTCCTCTCCACACTCCGCACAGACGGCCACCGTGATTGCAAAGGTATATTCCTTATCCCTTATATTCTTTGTGATGTCTTTCTTCTGCAGAATGTACTCGGTCTCTTTCCTGCATTCTATACAGAAATCTATATTCAATACTTTACCCTCCGAAGAGCGCATGATGTCATTTTTCTCTTTTCCTATCATTAGCATACGCTTATGATTGCTTTTTGTCAATATCCAATCATAAAAAGACGGTAGGAGAATTTCCCACCGCCAAAGTCTCAAAAGCAAATAAGTGATTTACAGCATTTATTGTGTCATATCCTTATATATGGTTATTATATTTCCAGTTTCCTGTACCAGAATAAAGCGTATGTCTACTTTGCGAATTTGTTCCAGTTTTGACCATCGCTTCGCTAATTCCAGACTCTTTTTCGTGTACGGCACCGCAACAGCCGGAATCGTATTTTCATCCATAAAACAGCTGGTCATCAGTTGTCCGATGGCTTCCCTCATAAGGGGGTACTCCTGGCCGCTTTTTCCTTGTCTGCTTTTTTTGCTTTCCACAAACAGAATCCTTCCATCCCGTAAGCAGATTTGGACATCTCCATATCCCGGAATGGATTCCAGAATGATTTGCTCTCTTTGGCCTTCTATGCGATACCTGCCTTGCCAGCGGCCGGGATCTCCATCTATTTTGACACAATGATTTTCTTCCAAAAATCCTTCAATGTCAAAATGCAGTGCCTTTCCGGTTTTGATATGTGCGCCGTCAACCGAAACTTTCACATCATGCTCCGTGAGATGGTTTTTGATGTAGTACATAGCTAAACGCAAACTTACTTCCGGTTCTGTCATACTTGTCAGCCTCTCCTTATCTTTCGCTCATCTATCACTTTCTTCCTGCTTTTCTGCCCACATGGGCATTTGCGCCCATTATATCAGGTCTTGCTTTTAAATCACCCGTATGATTATCATTTCATCAAGACCGATTTCCCCGACATCACATTCCTCTCTTCCACGGAGATAGGTCTGCATATGGTAGAACATCAGACATTCCCGAAAGTATCTCAGCAATTCCTGTGTACGACGTTTATAGCCATATATTTTGAGCATTGTGCGCAGCTTCATTCTCACATAGTCCTGCCCTTCTAAATATAGAATCTGCAGACGCTTCATTTTGAAGAACAAATCCATATCAAAATTTTCAGTCATGAATGCCGCTTCCTCCATCCCACGTCCAAGAGCTTCAAAATCCTTTTGGACAGAGGGAAATTCTTTGTCTATTGTAGGCTTGTCGCATAAATAATCCGTCCAATAGTACACGTCAAGATACAGCTTTCGCAGATTGGAACGATAACAGGGAAGCAGAAAAAGATTGTCGTTTTTCCATATATTTTCCAGCAGGATGCTGGCTGTCTTCGTTCCCATATCGTAGCTATGGATGATACAGGCGATATCAAACGAGCCATAGTACAGTTCAATCACAATGATCCCCTTTCATTCCGTTGCATTGTCTGCAAAGTATCTGAAGATTGATTGGCCAGGACTTTCCGCCCTTATTTAACGGCTTGATATGGTCTACCTGAAAATAGACACGGTTCGTTCCCTTTTTCCCACATTTCGCGCAGGTATAATTGCCATGCCTATCCATGGAACGTTCAAATGCGGCATTCCTGAGTTTTTTCTCTAATTCGGGATTTATCCTTCCGATTTCATATAATGGCAAATCCTCTATTTTTCTTGTGCCATGTTCCACATTATTTTCTTCATCATAAATGCCCGGATTCGACAATTTCGTCAGTTCAATGTCCAACTGGCGCCAAAAATAAAGCTTTCTCCCAAAAAACAGCTTCAGGATATTGTCGTCCTCATTGTCCCATAGGGAATTTACATACTCTGTCTTCGCTCTTGGGCCCATGTCTTCATCCCAAATATGCTTTGCTATGGCGGCAGCATCAAGCCTGTCCCTGTCGATGTCGTCAAACAGGTAGAATCGCGGCGGGGTCTCATATTGGGCATAATGTTTCAGAATCCGCATCACATCCTTTTCCTCATATGGCGGAATCATTTCTCCTAAGAAAAATGTGTCACGGCATTGTATGGCCATTTTATGCAGCAGTTCATCTGCCGGATATTCCTCTTCACAGTGAAAGCTGTCGAATAGTTCCGGCAATGCTCCCATCATATCCTGATAAGCTTTCCTTGTGCTGTCATATACCATAACCTGATAGGAAAGGTCTGTGCCGTTTTCCTCCAGATAGGTGAACGCATACATCCCAACAGGAATCCTTGCGATAAATGGGACTTTTTCCAGGGCAGCTGTATCCACGGAGTCATCCAATACCGAAGCGAACTCCTCAATTTTGGAAATGGCAATCATGCGCAGCTCATGCTTCATATGCTCTGTGGGATTATCCGTAAACTCGTTATTGCCATCAAACAAGCTGTCCGGGTTCACCCATGCAATATGTTCATTCCAGTTATCGATGAACGACACGATGTAAGCCGCAGATGTTCCGCCTGCCGCCTCTCCGCGGAGCGCCCTTCCGATCATTTGTGTCATAAGTATTGTCGATACTGTTGGCCTGGCCAAAAAAACAGTCTTGGTCTGCGGCAGGTCTACTCCTTCTGTGAGGATATTCACATTCACCAATACCTTCAGCTTCCCCATCCTGTATTCTGCCAGCTTCCGCTGGTTTTCTTCACGGCTGATTCGGACTCCCGTGACGGAATCCTTTACGTCAGATACGATATAATCCGCTTTGATTCCAGCTTTATTGAACAATGTGCTCAAATGAATCGCGTGGACTTTATTGATGGCAAAACAAATCGTCTGGCCATATTGATTCTGCTTTTTGATATAGGTGTCCACAATCAGCTTATTTCTTGCCGCGCTGTCTGCCATTTGACCCGCTATATCTTCCGGCAATACATCAAGCCGCTGTATCCTTTCCCAGCCATCCAGTCCCAGGGAATCTCCATACAGTTCCTCTGTGTAGTAGCTTTCAAAAATCGGTTTTGACAAAATACGTCGGCTGATCAATTCCTTCAGGCCGATCTGATATGTAATGCCGATGTCGCCATGAACTATTTTCCCTGCCCGCAGGCCATCTGCATAGATTTTAGCAAGAAGTCCTTTTTCGTCATCCGCGGTACGGAAAGGAGTTGCGGTCAATCCAATCAATTTCACATTTTGGACTTTGGCTTTCACATATTCGATAACTTTCCGGTAGGTCTTGGCTGTTGAGTGATGGGCTTCATCAATGACAAGGAAAATATCCTTTTCGCCTCTTAACCAAATGTCCAATGCGCTGATGTCTCTTCCAGCACTGTCCTTGCTGATAATCAACAGATTGTCGGTTGCCTGAATGTCGATCATCCGGTCATGGCAAGAGGCTCCGGAGATGATTCGGTATTGAAAAAAGGGAATATGCGGAATCACCTCCGAATATGCGAATTTTTGAAAAGATTCTGCCGCCTGGTCGAGCAGCATCTGCCGGTGTGCAATCCACAGAATCTTTTTCTTCTGGTCTAAGGCATTTTTCAATAACCACATTGACATGGTATATGTCTTTCCCCCGCCTGTAGGCAGAACGATCATCGTGCTGTATTGCCTGCTGGCATTGATGATATTCAGGTTTTCCATTGCCCCCTTTTGATGTGCGTAGGGCATTCTGTTATTTGCCCCTTTTTTGGGGAACACCTTTCCATAAGATTCGACTTCAATATAGTCTTGCATCACCACTGCCTCCGCTTTGCTTTTTTTGAACGCTATCCTGTCTCAATAGGCAATCATCGGAATGGACTCCGCTTCTTTTTCGCATCTTGGGGCCTGTCCGGCGGCTATCCGGTAGACCCGGCGGCTGCATTCCCTGATCTGCTCCAGCATTTCGGGGTAGGCGCAGGAGCAGATGTCGAAGAGGCCGATGTTGTAGTTCTCTCCGTCGAAGCGGCCCAGGGTGAACTGGTCATAGCACTGGAAATAATGGCAGCCGACGCCATAGGGGTGGGCAGCTACGCTCTCACAGTAGTAGCGGTAGGCGGCGCCTCTGTCATGCTGGCTCTTCACGGCCTCCAGCCCTGTGGCCGGCAGACCGGCGTCCAGGGCCCCGAAGTGGAATTCTCCTATCATGACGGGCAGATCCACGCCTAAGTCCGCCACATGCTGTATCTTCTCGGTGGGATCCACGGCGTAGCAGTTTATGGAGAATACATCGAAGCTCTCCCAGCCCGTCACTAAATCCGGGTCTGAAATCCAGGCCCAGCGCATGCCAAGTATCATATGGTTGGGATCCACCTGCCTGCAGGCCCGGACAGGAATCTCCACATAGGCGCGGAGCATCTGCCTGGAGAATTCCCGCATGTCCTCACGGGACTGGGCTGTCCATTTGGACACGTCCCGCTTAGGCTCCCACAGGCTTTCGAAGCCCTCCAGGGCGCAGCCCCAGGCGGCGTTCAGCCTGTGGATTTCTCCGTAGCGCTCCCGCAGGAATCCGATCAGCCGCTCCTTACAGACTGTGTCCGCCGGATTGTACAGCACCTCGTCCGCCAGCACCAGGTTGTCCACGAAGGCCCACATGGGCTCATTGCGCAGGAAATATCCTATCATCAGCGGGTCATCCCGGCGTGCTGCCAGCGCCTGGGCGCAGCTTTCGGCTTCTCTGGCGTATTCTTCGCTGAACACGTCCGGGAAATCCCGGAAGATTGTCTGCTTTGTGGCAGGGAATTCCGGCAGGGACGTGACGTAGGGGATGTCCAGCCTGCCCAGGAGCTTGCCATCGCTCCAGTTCCCCAGGGTGTTCATGCCGTATTTCTTTAGCTGGCCGCAGATCATGCGCTCCCATTTTTGCTGCCAGTCTTCTCCGAATGCACGGTACAGGTTCGCCTTGAAGAAGGAGAACTGACGCATTCCCCGCTTCCGGTTCCCACGGGGCGCTGCCTGGGCGAGCATGCCGCCGAATGCGGGGTCATCCTGCTCCGGCAGCCACTCCAGCCAGTTCTCCACGCCGTCTATGCGGCAGTCGCCGCCCAGGCCTACGCAGTCCGGTCCCATGCTGAAATAGGCGTAGCCCTCCGGATCAGTGAGCCACCATCTGCCGTCCTGCTTGCATTTGGAGAAATAGCCTGTGCCTTCTTTCAGCTTCTTTTCCTTCCAGCCGCCCCAGGCAGACCAGTTCTCGAAGGGGTAGCCGCTACCGCTTTCCGCAAGCTGGGCCTCCAGGCGGAGCTTTAAATCCGCATCACTTTTGACTTTTCCGGTCCATTCTTTCCATGTTGACTGACCGAATCGGTCAACCAGTTTCCTGTCAGGCAGTGTCTGTTCGGGATAGGTGTCTGTCAGCATCATATCTGAAATCCGTAGCTTAACATCATGGAATGCGGGCATGGAAGACAGGACGATTTCTGAAAGTTCCTCTCTGGATACTCTCCTGCCGTGGCAGACGATTTTCAGGGTGCCAGGCAGGGCCTCGGGGAAAAGCTCTCCGGCGTCCATCCAGTTCAAGTCGATGCAGACGGTGGTCTCCACTCTTGGCAGCAGGCCGAGGCGGACTGTGAATGCGGGCTTGCGCCCCTCTACCATGGAATGCTTTTCTTCCATAGAATGCCCCTCTTCCATGGAATGCTCTTCTTCCATTTCCTCGTGCACATAAGCCAGCAAGTTCATGGCCAGGCTGTGCTCCTCCAGCACCTCTATGCGGAAAGTCAGGTATCTCTCCTCACAGGTCATCAGCTGCGGGAGCAAGAATCCTGCGCCCTCTTTCGACAGCCGGAAAATCCCGCTGCCCTCTTCCTGTTCCTGGATGGACGCACCTTTTGTAAGCTGCAATTTATTTAACTGGATTTTCTGCATATTTGTGAATCCGCCTTTCTTTTATTTTATGGTTTCTTCCTTTTATGATTTCCCTTCACTCATATAAGCAGCGGGCCAAGTAGCTTGCGGCATTCGCAAAGCAGGCATCCTGTCAAGAGCCCGCATCACCTCCGGTCAGCCGCCTACGCTCATGGCATTCTCGAACTCCCCCATAATCTCCTTGTTGGGGATGAACGCTTCCTCCGTCTCAGAGTCATATCCCAGATACCCCAGATGAATCAACAGCGTCAGGACATCATCCTTTGTATTAAAATTCCGCATATCATTCTGAAAGCTGCGGGTGTTGACCCTCACCTGCTCTCCGCCCAGCATCCGCACTGTCCGAACGAAGCCCATCGAAATCCATGTCCATATAAACCTTCAGCGCCTCATAGTTCTCCGTGGAAGTCCAGTAGTTGGACAGCACGCCGCCTCGCATGGCAGCCACCACCGACCTGGGATTGTAGATATGGTGGAACCGCCGCAGCCGGTATCCGTCATACCAGTCGCTGACCTTCTCGAAATCCATGTCGAAGCGCGCGCATAGGGCTTTTACCTCATCCTCCGTGAAGCCGGTGTATTCCTCTAACATGTATTGATTAGTCATGGAATACTCCCAGAACATGTTCAGGGCGGAATGCTGTCCATACTTTTTCACAGGCAGGATTCCGGTCATGTAGGCCAGGGCCACGTATGGCTGGTCTTTCAGGAGATTCCGCAGGAAATCAAGGTACTGCTTCTGCAATGCCTCGGCCTCCTGCCTTTCACGCATCACGCAGTCCCACTCATCTATCAGGATGACGAACTGCCTGTCCGTTTTTGCGTAAATCTTCCCCAAAGCAGTAGCAAGCCCTATGTCCTGCCCTTTTAGTATGTGCGCATACTTCTCCTGTAGCTCTCCCATTACCTGCTGTTCTAAATATTTTGTCACCTTTCCGCAATCCGCTCTAATCAGAAAGTGCTGCATGTTCAGATAGACCACTTCACATTGATTCAGATGCTCTGGAAAAGATTCGTCATTTTCAATCTTAAAACCTGCGAAAAGCTCCCTGGAATCGCAGCCACTGCTGTAATAGGCGGCCAGCATTTCAAGCGCCATGGACTTTCCGAAACGCCTGGGTCTGGTGACACAAATATACTTATCGTTTGTATTCATCATTTCATTTGTACACGCAATCAGATTCGTCTTGTCCACATATATCTTGGAGCGAATCGATTCCCGGAAGCCCTGGTTGCCAGGATTCAGGTAAATTCCCATAGAGCACCTCCTCTTCTCCAAAGTCCTTGCCTCGTGCTATGAGTCTATCTTAGCACAAAGTCCCCCGGCTGTGCAAAGAAGTTGCAAAAAGAATTTCGGAAAGCCCTGCAAAAGGGGCTGTCACATCCGCGGCAGCCCCTTTGTATCTGTATTTTATTTCACAGATTATCTGTATCACTTCACAGATTGATACCACTCATTCACTTCCTGCGTAATCTGGTCTCCGCCCTGTGCCTTCCAGTCCTCCACGAACTTGTCGAAAGCATCGATGGATTCCTTGCCGTAGATGATGTTGGTGTACAGCTGCTTCTCCATGGTCTGGAGCTGCTCCCAGCTCCTCTGCATGGTGGAGGTAGGCGCTGTGTTGAACATATTGGGAAGCTGCTCCTCCGTATGCTGCAGCAGCATCTTCATCACCTTCAGCTCCAACACGTCTTCAGAAACGAAATAATACACGGAAATCTTCCCCTCGAAGCGCATCTGCTGGATCCGGCTATAGGACTTGATAATGGAGATTTCCTCCTCCAGGGTTACCTCGTCCTCGCCCTTGGCGCTGTAGCGGAAGATATGGCCCATGTCCAGAGTCATCTGGGCAATCTCCGGCGCGTCCTTCTCCAGGGCCATCTTTCGGATGACCTCCAGGGTATTGTACAGGAAATGGGGATCCACCTGGCTGCGCAGATACGCCAGCTCCGCCTCCTGCTTCTGTACCTTCAGCTCATACAGATCCGTAGCGGACTGGAAGATTTTCCGGTTCAGGCTCTCTATGTCCTCCAGCATGCCGGAAAACTCATGTCCAAGCTCCTCGATTTCCGAGCATCCCCTCAGGTTCAGATCCGTCTCCAGCCCTCTCTGGCTGGACTGCCTAATCTGCCGAATCGTGGCGTGGAACTGGTGCAGAGGTCTCACCACTCCCCTGGACACCAGGAGGAAAAACATGGCACAGAACACCCCTGCCGCCATCACGCAGCCCCAGATCAGAAGCTGTATCTGCATCATGCCCCTGCCCATGTCCCGCACATCCAGCGCTCCCACCAGGTAACAGTCCATGTCCTCAAAGTAATAGCTGCGGATGTCATAATGTCCGCCCTCTGCAAGGTGCTCCGGATAATCCCCTTCCTGCCAGAGCCGATACACCTCATAGACCTCCTCCGCCGACTGATCGATGGAGAACAGAACGCCCTCCCTGTCAGTGAGGAAGTACATCTGGTTTTCCTCGCCGTCGTTCTCCGCCAGGAAATCCGCGGCATTCAGCGATATGACAATGGTCCCCAGGTTCTGCGTCCCGACGATGACATCCCCCGCATACACCATCATGTCCGGCTTCTCGGCTTCACTGGTGAAGCTGTGGCTGCAGAAGCCAATCCACCGAAAAGGCCTTCCGTTCACCATCGCCCGTATCCTGTCCAAATCCTCTCCGCGCAGCACATTGGAATAGTGGATTTTGTCATTGACCAGAGAGATATCCTCTATAGTAGACTCCAAAACCTTGTGTCTGGCCAGGCATTCCATGGCGGGGCGGCGCAGCGGGGACAGCTGGGCATAGTCGCTTGCCAGAAGCGCCTGTATCGCATCGTCCTCGCCGATGTTGATACAGAAATTCTCCATTTTACCGTACATCAGATCCATCTGGTCAATCAGCCGCTGGGTGGCTACCTGCATATGCTCGTCCTCGCTCCTGCGTATCAGCGCCCTTATGGATACGCTGATCAGGGCGCATACCAGGACGAACAGGGCCAGCATCAAAATCACGATAGTCTTCATCTGATTCCGGATGCTCATCTTGTGAAATGTTATGTGAAAAGACATATTGCACCCCTCAATTATACTGCGCACCGGTTAAATTTGCAGTGCGACCCGACTGCAGACCGCCAGCCAGGTATTTTCCCGGGGACACCTCTGTAAATCCTGGCGGTCTGCAGTATATCTGCATTCAGTATAGCATGATGCTTTTTTAGAAAAAATGGATTTTTCTTAGAGATTGATTGGTTTATTTTTAGACGGTTCTCATGAACAGAAATCCCCACGGCAATACCTTCTCGGCCCGCCGTGGGGAATCGACCTAATTGTATATCTACACTATGGCTTCTATCAGAACTTTATCACCCAGTCGAACTTCCCGGATGCCAATCTGCTTCTTCTGGTTGAAATTGAAGTTCAGCATATAGCCTCTTTTCAATTGGTAATCCTCCAGATATCCCAAAAGCTGCTCTTCTCCGCGGCGGTTGTATTCCGCTCCATGCCATATTTTCATCTCTATGACATATCGCCCCCCGGTAATCCACGATTACATCTGTCCTCCTCAGACTTCTGGTCCTGGCTTCGATATAGCATACTGCTTAACGATTTCACTTGCCGTGAAACCAGACTGCATAACGCTGACTGG
>CAJUFB010000087.1:14398-15592 GCA_910585805.1 uncultured Acetatifactor sp. | reverse complement strand
TACGATATCACAGGCAGCGCTCCTTTTATAGACGCCGATTATTTGCCGCTTACGGTACATTATGCATACAGGATAACAAATACAGCCCTTTCTGCCGGAAAATCCGGAAAAAGGGCTGTTTGCTGAAATACTATGAATCTTGTCTGATACCTGTCACAGGATCGAAATAATACTCTTCCCCTTCAATGACTACATGTCCTTTCGCCATGGCTCCGGTAACTTCCTCGAAATAATAAGTCCCTGCTTCAGTATAGTCCCATCCTTTTACCATGCGGCCGTTCTCATCGTAACGCACCCATTTTCCGGTGCCGTCCTCACGGTCAGGATATGCACTGTAGGACTCCTGGTATACATCCTTGCTTACAGCCTTTGCACCCTGCTGTATGCTGTCCAGCCAATACCATGCGTTGCTGACAGGGTCATAGATTTCCTTACCGCGGTAAGAATCATCTGCGGAATCGCATCCCTGGCGCTGCCAGTCTTCGTACCAGAAATCTTTGCCGTCAATCTGTACCCAGACATTTGTGTTGCTGCCATTGATCATATGTCCGTCTACATCGTCAAAGTAATAGGTCTGTCCGTTGATGGTCTGCTCCCCTTTCAGCATCTGGCCCGTAACAGTGTCATAATACACCTGCCTGCCATCTTCCAGCACGGCAGGACCCTTTGCCATGGCACCGGTGATCGGCTCAAAGTAATACCATTCGCCGTAACGGTAGTCTTCTCCCTTGACCATTTCTCCGTTTTCGTTGTAGCGAACCCATTTGCCGCCATCGCTGGTCTGATATACATCTTTGTTCACCGCCATGGTGCCGTCCTCATCGAACCAGCGCCATTCACCGTCCACAAAGGCTTCCTTGGAGGTTGCCATTTCACCATCTTCATAGAAGTAATAATTGCCGTCGATATACGTAAGGTTATCCTTCGAATCAGGCGCCGGAGTCTCCTCAACAGGCGGAGCTGCTGTCGGTTCCGCTGCAGGCGGCATCGTCTGGTCAGGCTGCTCGGTGGGGGCTGTTGTCGTGGAAGGCTCCCCGGTGGGTGTTGCTGTCTGGACAGGTTCTCCTGTAGGGACCGGCGTCTGAGCAGGCTCCTCAGTGGGCGCTGTCGTCTGGACAGGCTCTCCTGTGGGAACTGTTGTAGGGTTTGGTTCCCTGGTTGGTGCTGTTGTGGTGCCTGGCTCCCTGGTAGGTG
>CAJUFB010000087.1:0-14298 GCA_910585805.1 uncultured Acetatifactor sp. | reverse complement strand
CTGTTGTCGGGTCTGGCTCCCTGGTGGGTGCTGTTGTCGGGTCTGGCTCCCTGGTGGGTGCTGTTGTCGGGTCTGGCTCCCTGGTAGGAGCTGTTGTCGGGTCTGGCTCTTGTGTCGGCTCCGCTGTAGGAGTTGGTGTCGGCGATGACTCCGGGATGTAATTATAATGCATAGTCGCACTTGCCAATGCTTGTGACACATTATTTGCTTTCCATACGTTACCCCATTCCTCTTCGGTACCGGCATAATATACATTAGACAGAGTGCAACCTGAGAATGCACCTGTCTCTATATCTGTCACACATTTAGGAATATAGACAGCAGAAAAGTCCCCGCAGGAAGAAAATGCCGATTCTCCGATTTTTACTGCACCTTCCGGAATGATCAATCCGGGAAGCTTCAGACAGCCCTGAAACATACGTTCACTGATACAATCTATACTTTCGGGCAGTGTTATATCCATCAGATTCCAGCATCTCGCAAACAAATCCGCCCCCATCGTTACTTTATTGCTACCGGAAGCAAATGTTACACTGAATAACTTTGTGCAGTCATAAAATGCCCCGGCTCCCATATTTGTAACACTGGCAGGCAAGTCTACAGAAGTGAGACTTTCACACCCCTGAAAGGCACGTTCACCGATTGTTTTTACTCCCTCAGAAACAGTCACGGAAGAAAGATTGGGACATTCCCTGAAAGCATCATCGCCGATCGTCTCCACACCAGAGGGAATGCTGGCGTATAAAAGCGAACATCCGTGGAAAGCTTGGTTTCCAATTGTTGTAACGGTGTCGGCAATCTCTATACTAAGCGCAGTATTACCGTAAAAGGCACTTGGGCCAATACTGGTAACGCCATCCGCAATTATGATCTTACGGATTTGATCGCTGTACTTGTTCCATGGCTGGTCTGATGGCCCGCTAAAATCTGCCGGCATGGCTCCGTTGCCTGAAATAGTCAGCGTTCCTGCTTTCGTCAGATTCCAGGTAAGTCCTCCTGTAAGAGAACCGCTATCAACCGATACATTAGCGTCCGGGTCATTCGGTGGTATATAGTTTTCCGGGTAGCGGGTGATATATTGGCTGGTGTTAGTCATCACCTCGTACTTAGACATTGCCCGCCCCCAATGAACCTTACCACTGAGGTTTCCTTCGGCAAGAATCACGCCTGTATCGCTCACTTCGAGTACAATCACTGTATGGGTGGAATTATTTACCCGCAGGATATCACCGACTTTTATATCCTCAAACTCAAACTTTGTGTACATCCTGGCCGGCAGAGCACCAAATGCAGTATCGCTGAGTATGAAAGCGAAAGCTACACAGCCCACAGCGACGATATTCGCCCCCCCAAGGGGTCCGCCCTTCCAACGATAATATCCCTTTGTATCCGAATAAGGCTCATCGTCAGTCCATGTCGTCCCCTCCTTGTACGCCTCCTGGTCCTTCAGGGCAATCATGGCCGCATAGACCTGCGCCGGGGTGGGAATTGTATCGTCGCATGGAACCAGCTCGGATACAGATGTTTCCGTAACAGCATCCGCCTGCGGAGAAATGACTTCCTGCCCTGCGTGTACCGCCGGCATGGATGAAGTGCACAGGCACAGTGCTAAAACGGCCGAAATAATTTTGTGTTTCAATTTCGTTACCTCCTTTTCGTTACTTTGGAAAGTCCAATTCTTCCCAAATGTAATATATGCTTATAATTTTTCTTTGCCAATAGACTTCAAATCATATCGGCCGGGTTAATCAGTTCAAAATTTCCTGTTCTTTTCTGTCAGCATTCGCTCACCTTGTGAAGAACAATTCTTTTCAAAATATCTTATGAAACAGCCGCTTTTTTGTATACATTTCTATTTCTGAGGTAATCCGGCCATACAAGATATTTTGGTCACTGATCCGGTACAAAAGGACAGATTCTTTACGATTCCTGATTTCCCGCCACATTGATATTCTCCAGGCACACCGCCAGCGGCCCTTCAAAATTCTTTTCCACCTGCATTTCGCTGGAAAATACCAGTTTTTTCTGGGCTTCCAGGATATTTCCGTTGATGGAGCCGCCTGTAACCGGTATCTTCTTCTCTCCGTCATAGAGGAAAGCCAGCCGGATTTCCCCGCCGAAGTGCCCGTCGAAGGAATCCATCTGGAAATCGGAGAAATTCAGCACCTCAAGGTAAGGCTCGCCGTGCATCTCCTCCAGGGAAACCGTTCCGGCAGGTACCCTGTATCCCCGGTAATTACCTGTAGGCTCCAACTGCAGATAATAGGCAAAGCGGCTGCCGCCGTGAATCAGCTGCAGTTTTCCGTCCTTTACCAACTCCCTGTCTTTCATTGGGATACCTTCCATGCTGTAAGGCTCGGTAGCTTTTAAAGTCAGGTTGATTCTGTCCTTCTCCACTTCTCCGCCCTGCACATCGCAACCCGTCCGGAAGGTGGAATACTTCTGGTAGATCAGGGATGAGTTTGAGCGGTCCACATAGTAGCTGAGAATGGTTTCCACGCAGGCACCTTTCAGGATTACGCGATATGTCCCGGCCGGCGGTGCCGAAACAGCCCCTGCACGGGCGCGGGTCATCTCCATGGTCTCACGCACCTTTCTGCGCAGGGCGTCCGTATTCATATCCTCATAGGCGAAATCCTGATACGTCTCCACATCCTGCCCGGCGGTACACTGTACTACAAATTCGCCTTCAACCCTGCTTTTCCGGTAGCTGACGTCCACGCCTCTTGAATTGATAATGTGGCATGCCGTCACGGAAGCAAAAATCTCGGCCGAATTCAGGAAGACATCTTTTTCCGTATCCTCCGCATAAAGGGCTTCCGTAAAACACCGCGCAATCTCTGTCAGGGTCTTTCCGTCCATAGCGGATGCTTTTACATCTTCTTCTGCATCTTCGTCCGCTGCATCCGCTGTCTGTCCGCCGTAAAGTTCGTAGTACTCGTTTTTCACAAATCCGGCTGCATACAGGGCATCCCGGAACATTTCTTCCATCTGCTCCCGGGTAAGGCTGTCCTGAACCTGGACTGCAGCGGAGCCCATTCTGCGTTTGTCGTCTTCCGTAAACTCTCTGTACACTGTAACAGTGGCCTGACATACATTTTTCTTTCTTTGCATATCCAGAGACCTGCGGATAAAGAACAGTTCCGAACTTTCCGTCTTTGTCTCTGTTATCTGATACATTTCCGCCCCGGCTGCTTTCAGGGCGGACAATATTTTCTCAATCATGGCTATCCTCATTTCTTCCTTATTCTTATTCTCGGGCAATATGCTTTCTAATTTTCCTGTTCCCGGGCAGCATACCTTCTGAGTTTCCTATACCCGGGCAGCATGCCTTCTGAGTTTCCTATACCCGGGCAGCATGTCTTCTGTGCTTTCTATTCTCGGGCAGCATGCCTTCTGTGTTTTCTATACTCGGGCAATCTGCCTTTTGATTTTCGCAGGCTGCATACATTCCGGACATACGTTCCAGGACATGCATGCTGAGTTTGCTGCCTGAGCATTTCCATGTTTCTCACCTGACAATGCAGGCAGAATAAACGGCTTTGATGCGTTATCCCAGCCGTATCCGCGCCTTAATGTAAGGGCCGCCGTCCGACACTTTCACCCATTCCTTATATCCCTTGCCGCACATGCCTCCGCCGCCCAGCTTCACCTCTTCCGATACCATACTGATGGATTTGAGCAAATCCGGTACATATCCGGTAAGCACCACAGGAGAATAGATTTTTCCGGTAAGCTTTCCGTCCCTGATCTCCCGGGCAATGCTGACCATACACTGGATTCCCCAGTTTTTCGGGTCTTCCATGCCGCTGGAGGGCTCTTCCAGCAAAAATCCGTAATCGATGGAAGCAATCATGTCCTCCACCTTATCCTGTCCGCCCTCGAAAAAAGTATTGGTCATCCGTGTGTAAGCCTTTCGCTGATAGCTTTCCCGCCTGCCGTTGCCGGTGGGAACCGTGCCCAGATGCATGGCTGACTGTGCGTCGCTGATGCCCGCCTTCAGGATGCCTTTATCAATGACAACGGTATCCTGCGCCAGGACTCCCTCATCGTCGAAAAAGTAAGTGGCAACTTCCCTGGCTGCGCTGGCCCCGTCATGCATGGTAACCAGTTCCGAAGCAACCTGGCTGCCCACAAACTGCTCCGCCTGTGCCCGCTTCTTGACAAACATATCCATCTCCACGCCGTGGCCGAAGGCTTCATGCACGATCATCCCGGTGGTTTCCGGCGTGCAGACACAGTCATATTCGCCCGGCTGAATGGGCTCACTCTCCAACAGTTCCAGAGCAACCTTCGCCACATCGCACACATCTTCCTGCATTTTCGTCAAAAGTTCAGCTCCGCCCAGATTGGAGAAGCCGCGGTAGCTGCTTTTGAGTTCCTCTCCTCTGGCGGCCATGACGCTGAACCCGCCTGCCATCCAGAGTACGTTCTGCTCCATATCGCGGTTTTTTGACAGAAAAAGTTTGCTGTATTTCTGGTAATTGACAAAGGCCCGGCAATCCAGAACCTTATCACTGTATGCCCTGCCGGACTCGCTTGCCTCGGTCAGCTGTCGGATGATTGCCTCGTCGCCGTATTCCTGAGGGTCGATTTCGTATTCCGTGCTGTCAGAGAACACCAACGGCTCGTCTTCCAACATGGCATAGACGCTTTTCCGGACACCTTCGGGAAGTTTTTCGGACATGGGCCACAGTTCTTCCCTGATTTTAGCCGCGATATCTTCTATCTGTTCTTCCGATATTTCGTTAAATGAGTATTCGCCGTAGCAGGAGCCGTCATACACCTTTACCACAAAGCCTCTTCCGGACAGTCTTTCTGTCATACCGACAGAAGTGACGGTCTTTGATACTGCATACTGTTTTGATATCGAATCTGACGCCAGAATCGAAGCATACGGGTACTCCCGCAGCAACCGGTCTCTTAATCGGAGCAATACCGGCTTCATTTCTTTTAGATATTCGCTTGGTTTTACTTTCATACTGTTTTGTTTCCTTTCCTATGCCGATGGGCATATTCCTTTTATTGTCATGACGCCTGCCTGCGGTAACCGCACAGTCCGGGCAGGCTCTCAGGATGGTTTCCGCACCGTTTTCTGTGGCAGGCATTCGTGAAATTCCGGCATGTAATTCCGGTATTTGCAATCCTGCCGGAACTCTTACCCTTTCCAGCGGTTCTTCAGCTTATTCTGCAGCCTGTACAGCACATTCAGGGCATCGATGGGGGCCAGGGTATTCACTTCCACTTCCATCAGTTCCTTCAGGATATCCTCATCCTTTACGGTGTCGAACAGGGACATCTGGGATATTTCTATTTCGTCTATTTTAGGCTGTTTTTTCGTCTTGACATCCTTGACTTCCACGGCGATGCTCTGGATTTTTTCTATAATATCGTTATCGGTAAGCTGCTCCACGATTTCCCTGGCCCTGTCGATTACCATATCAGGCACTCCGGCCAGCTTTGCCACCTGGATGCCGTAGCTTTTATCCGCGCCGCCCTTGATAATCTTCCTCAGGAACACGATGTCGTCACCCCGCTCCTTTACGGCAATGCAGTAATTGTTCACATTGTTCATCTTGCCTTCCAGCTCCGTCAGCTCGTGATAATGGGTGGCAAAGAGGGTCTTGGCGCCCAAAAGCTTCCGGTTGCTGATATGTTCGATGACAGCCCAGGCGATGCTTAAACCGTCAAAGGTGGAGGTTCCTCTGCCGATCTCGTCCAGGATCAGCAGGCTGTTGGATGTGGCATTCCGCAGGATATTCGCCACCTCGTTCATCTCCACCATAAAAGTGGACTGTCCGCTGGCAAGGTCGTCGGAAGCCCCCACTCTGGTGAAAATCCTGTCCACAATGCCGATGTTGGCGCTTTTTGCCGGGACAAAGCATCCCACCTGCGCCATAAGAACGATCAGCGCTGTCTGGCGCATATATGTGGATTTTCCCGCCATGTTGGGGCCGGTAATGACGCTGATGCAGTGTTTGTTATTGTCCAGGAAGGTATCGTTGGCAATGAACATGTCGTTGGTGATCATCTGTTCCACCACCGGATGCCTGCCGTCCCGGATGTCTATGAGGCCTTTTTCGTTCAGCTTCGGGCGCACATAGCGGTTCCGCTCCGATACCAGGGACAGGGAGGCGTATACATCCAGCTTCGCCACCGCTTTGGCCGTGGACTGGATACGCTCCAGCTCCATGGCGATGGAATCCCTTATCTTGCAGAACAGATCATATTCCAGCGTAGTCAGCTTGTCCTCAGCATTCAGGATGGTATCCTCCAGTTCCTTCAGCCTGGGTGTGGTATAACGTTCCGCGTTGGCAAGGGTCTGTTTCCGGACATAATCCCCGGGAACCATATTTTTATAGGAATTGGTCACTTCAAAATAGTAGCCGAATACTTTGTTGTATTTTATCCTCAGATTTTTGATGCCCGTCCGTTCCCTGTCCTGTTCCTCCAGTTCGGCCAGCCATTGCTTTCCGTCCCGTTTCGCGCTGCGCAGCATGTCTACCGTCTCGTCGAAGCCGTCCTTGATCATGCCGCCCTCCCGGATGGTGACCGGCGGCTCTTCTTCAATGGATGCCAGGATCAGTTGAAAAATATCCTGAAGGCTGTCAATACTTTTCTCGATTTCCGTCAATTCCTGTCTTGAAAAGCCCTTCAGCACCGCCTTTATGGCAGGAAGCATCTCCAGCGAATTGCGAAAGGCGATGAAATCCCTGGGGTTGGCGGTTTTGTATGTAACCTTGCTCAGCAGCCGCTCCAGATCGTAGACCGGATTCAGGTATTCTCTGATCTCATCCCTGGATACGCTGTCCGCGCACAATTCCTCCACCGCGTCCAGGCGCCGCTCCATCGCTTCTCTGTCAACCAGGGGCTGTTCCAGCATGCTTCTGAGCAGCCTGCCGCCCATGGCTGTCTTCGTCCTGTCCAGTACCCAGAGCAGGGAGCCTCTTTTCTGCTTTTCCCGCAGGGTCTCCGTCAGCTCCAGGTTCCTGCGGGTGGAGCTGTCAAGCAGCATGTATTTGTTTGTCAGATAGGGATAGATATGGGTAAAATGGGCCAGATCCGTCTTCTGGGTATCATAGAGATACTGCAGAAGCGCTCCCGCAGCCGTCATACCCGTGGGGAAGTCACCGATGCCCAATCCCACGAGGGTATTCACTTTAAAATGCCGCTGCAGAAGCCTCTTACAGCCGTCGTCGTCAAAATAGTGCGGTTCCAGGGTGTTTACAGACACATGATATCTTCCCCGCAATTCCTCCACATCATAGCCGCTGACCAGAAAAGCCTCGTTGCAGATCACCTCAGAAGGCTCATATTTCATCAGCTCGTCGTTGAGCTTCTTTAAATCCTCAACCTCCGTGAGATAATAGTCCCCGGTGGTGACGTCTGCCACGGAGAGGCCTATTTTCGTGGGTGTATAGGCAATGCACATCAGGAAATTGTTTTTGGACTCCTCCATGGCCTGGATATTTAAATTGGTGCCGGGGGTAACTATGCGCAGAACCTCCCGTTTCACCAGTCCCTTTGCCAGCTTTGGGTCTTCCACCTGCTCGCAGATGGCAACCTTGTAGCCTTTATTGACCAGTTTGGTCAAATATCCTTCTACCGCATGATAGGGGACACCGCACATGGGTGCGCGTTCCTCCAGGCCGCAGGATTTCCCTGTCAGGGTAAGCTCCAGCTCACTGGATACAATCTTTGCATCCTCGAAAAACATCTCATAAAAATCTCCCAGACGGTAGAACAGAATACAGTCGGCATACTGCTTCTTTGTCTCCATATATTGCTGCATCATGGGGGTCAGTTCATCTACGGGAATTTGTTCAGACATCTGTGCTGCTCCTGTTCTGTAGCTTTTGTATCTTGGAAATAACTTTTACTATCTTAGTAATTGTCCGGAAATAAATTTGCATTTTCAGGAGCGAAACACCAGTATAAATGTGCCTTCCCGTGCGGAATCCTGCAAATTTACTTCGTGACACTTCCTTACGTTTTGCTCAGATTGCGGTAATTATACACAAAATGAGCGGATGTACAATGATTTGTACATCCGTTCTTATTCTAACACAAAATATTGGGATTGTAAAATTGCTTTTGCGGGATTTTATTTGAAATTTATTTTTGCCGTACTGTATTTGTATCAGGCTTTTATTTTTCTGTTTCATTTCTGCTTTTCTGAGGAGAGGTCCACCGCCCCCCAATTGAAGCAGCGGCACAAAGGAAGATACTTGTTATGGTTCAGTCTGCCCTATTTTCCCTCTGCCATCCTCAGCTGCGCCGTCACCAGCCCATAGTAAATCCCCTTTTTCTCCAACAGCTCATTGTGCGTGCCAATCTCCGCAACGCCGTGGCGGTCAATTACTACAAGCCGGTCCGCATTCCGCAGGGTAGAGAGCCTGTGGGCAATGGCGAAGGTAGTCCGCCCCTTCACCAGCCTGTCAAGGGCCTGCTGGATCAGGAATTCACTCTCCGTATCCAGAGCGGATGTAGCCTCGTCCAGGATCAGCAGCCTGGGATTGTTCAGAATAGCCCTGGCTATGGCAATCCTCTGCCGCTCTCCGCCGGACAGATTGTAGCCGTGCTCGCCCACATAGGTATTATAGCCGTCCGGCGTCCTGCAGATAAAATCATGGGCATTGGCCGCCTTGGCTGCCTGAATCACCTCCGCCAGGCTGGCGTCCTGTCTGGCAAAACGGATGTTTGCCAGGATGCTGCCGGAGAACAGGAAAGTCTCCTGAAGCACTACGCCGATCTGGGAGTGCAGACTCTCCGTTTTCATATTGCGGATATCCACTCCGTCTATGGTGATCTTCCCCTGGTCAACGTCATACAGGCGCATGATCAGGTTGATCAAAGTGGATTTTCCCGTTCCGGAAGCGCCTACCAGGCCGATCATCTCACCGGGCTTCACCTGGAAACTGATATCTTCCAACACCGGTTCATAGGTATGATAGCCGAAAGAAACATGCTCAAACGTAAAGGCGCCCTCTATGGGAAAGGCCTTGCTGTCCTCTCTGTCCATGATGACCGGCTCTTCGTCCAGCACATCGTAAATACGGTTCATACTGGTAATCATCTGCATCACCATCCTGGGCATATGGGTCATCCAGTTCAGCGGCCCGAACAGATAGCCGCAGTAAGCGATAAACTGCACCAGCTCTCCCATGGTCATATCTCCGTTCAGTACATCCATTCCGCCGAAATACACGGCTATATAGGAGCCGGCTCCCAGAAGGAATGTCAGTATCGGGAAAAAGACAGCCCAGAAGGTTTCATTCTTTTTGTTGATACTCGCGAATTCCTGTGTTTTTTTCTGAAAACGTGCCGCTTCCCGCTCTTCCTTTCCAAAGGATTTCACCACGCGCATGCCCGAGATGATATCCTGCAGGCTGCTGGCCAGGTCGTCTGATTTCAGCCACTGTTTGTGATAAATCGTGTGAATATGGTGCCAGAAAAGCCTGGTGACCACAAACACAATCACGATAAAGCCCAACGACATAAGTGTCATTTTCCAGCTGATAGAAAACATCACCACCAGCGACACCACCATAGTCAGCAAAGTAGAAAACATATCCCCGAATACGTCTTCCATAAATTCGCGGACCTGCCTGGTATCCCGGGCCACTCGGTTCAGCAGTTCTCCCGGCTTCCTGTTGTTGATGAAAGAAAGCGAAAGAGACTGTATTTTGTAATAAAGCTTCCGGCGCAGCGTCATGCTTAGGGATGTTCCCAGCGACATACACTGCCAGTAGCGGAAATTATCCAGCACAATGCGGGCAACCAGCAGGAAGAAAGTAACTCCCACAAACACCCACAGGTCCGTCCAGGTTCCTTTTCCCGTGGACAAAGCGCCGTCAATGAAGTCCCTCTGAATCATGGGAATGAGCAGATTCATCGCGGAGATTAACGCCATGAGAAGGGAAATCAGCAGCAGTTTCCCCACATAGTCGCCGCAGAGCTCCGTAAACTTTTTCAGTATATCTGTTTTTCCGTCGCAGTAGGGACACTTGCTGGTCCCCGGAAGCGCCCTGCCGCATTTCTCACAATATTTCTCATATTCCAGACTGACCACCTGTTCCGGCTTCTCCCCGTTTCGCCGCGCCGTCAGGATAGTCTGGGCGCCCCGGGCTACATAAGCAACCCTGACAATGTGGCGCATGGAAAAACGCGCAGCGCAGGCCATCTCTCCATCCTTTCTCGTCACGGTAAGGATGCCGCTGTGTACCTGATGTTCACATTTGATCTTCTCGCATTCATCCAGCATAAAGGATGCCGCAACGTTTTCTCCTTCCAACACCAGGAAACGCTCTCCGGTCACCACCAGGTAGATTTTTTCAGTATAACTTTGCCTTGCCTGCATTTTCCGGCTGTCAAATTCCAGATCCACAGGAACGCAGTACATAATGTCCTCTCCCGGCACAAGCTTCAGGGCATCTGTCTGCCCCTTGTTTAATGTATACAATAGTTTCATAAAATTATATTGCCTTTCTCTTAAAAAACTGCCTCTGACTTTTCTGCAGGTTACAGTGAAAGTCCTGAAATCTGTCTGCGGAAACCGCGAGGTGTTTCGCGCTCTCCTGCACGAACTCCCGAGACAAGGAACCATGGCAGACACATTTCCCTCTTTTATATAAATAGATCCAGTTTCTTGCGCTCCATCACGCCGAGCTGATAAAAATCGGGAATCTCGTAACGGTTTCCGTCAATGTCCGTCACCAGCAGCCTGGAATCGCTCAAATGAATCACGGCATCGCCGCTCATCTGGGTCGTAAAACGGCATGCGCCGAAGGTAGTGACTACATTCCAGTAGGCGTAACCGTATTCATCCTTCACGTCCAGCACTTTGGTGATCACCGGCATAAAGTAGCGCAGCTTAATCTGCTCCCGCAGCATTTCCTGCTGCTCTTCCGGCAGCTGTGAAAGCTTTTCTATGATGCCGATTTCCTTCGCTTTCTCATCCGCTTCCCTGATGGAGATAAATTCCTCCGGATTCGTCAGCGGAAATGTCAGGTATACGCCAACCCGGGCGTACTCTTTGGAAAGCTTCTCTCCCATACCTGTTGTCTTCAAAGCAAGGAAGCCTCCGGCAGTCCTGCTGAAAACCGCATTCTCTCCGTTCAGAAAACGCATCTCCAGAAGCTCCTCCGACTCTTTTTTCAGGGCTTCCTCGTCAAATTCCTGTAAATTCAGCAAATCCATGCTGTTACTATTTTCTTCCATTTATGTTTCCTTTCTTATATAAAGTTCCGCAACTGCCCTACCCGTACCCAGGCATGGGCAGATAGCTTCCGGCCGCTTAGTGATGCGTCCGTTCCCTCCTTTTATTCGATGCCTCGCATGGCGAGGGCTTTGGTTTGGAGTTCGCTTAGTTTATAGTAGGTGCCCTTCCGGGCCAGCAATTCCTCATGGGTTCCGGATTCCGTCAGGCGTCCGTCATCCAGCACAATCAGGTGAGTTGCGTTGCGCAGCGTAGACAGCCTGTGTGCGATGGACAGGACAGTTCTGCCCTTTTCCAGACGCTCCAGAGACTTCTGTATGGCAAGCTCCGTCTCCGTGTCCACAGCAGATGTGGCTTCATCCAGAATCAATATCTTCGGGTCAGCCAGAATTGCCCTTGCAATAGAGATACGCTGCTTCTCTCCGCCTGACAGAGAACGGCTGGAGGAGCCCAGGAGCGTATCATAGCCCTCCGGCATCTTGCAGATAAAGTCATGGGCATTGGCCTGGACCGCAGCGCGGATAATCTCCTCTCTGGTGGCTTCGGGCCTGGCATAGGCGATATTCTCCGCCACCGTACCCATGAAGATATAAGTTTCCTGGGACACCATTGCCACATTTTTGCGCAGTTCCCGGAATCCGTACCGTTTTACATTGATGCCGTCCACCAGTACTTCGCCCTCCTGGACATCGTAGAGCCTGGATATCAGGTTTACAAGAGTAGACTTTCCTGCACCGGAGCGTCCCACGATACCGAATACTTCTCCGGCATTCACATGAAAACTGATGTTTTTCAAAATAGGCTTATGCGCTTCGTAGCCGAAGGTAACGTTTTTCAGCTCAATCTCGCCCTTAAATTCATCCGGCCGCACCGGTTCCGGTACTTCCTTCACTTCCGGCACCGCATCGATAATCTCAAACATACGTTGAGCCGAATTCATACATTCGGTATACCATCTAACACTGCGGGAGAAAAATTCCAGCGGTCCCTTAAGCTGTCCCACATAACCTGAGAAGGTGAGCAGCAGACCCAGTTCGATATTGGAGCCGCTGATCATCATGGCGCCGCCTACTGCCCACACCAGAAAGCTGATGGTATCCTCCACTGCAAAATACAGTGCGAAAAAGCGGATATCATAGCGTGCCACATCCATCTCGGCATTTTTCACTTTTCCGTTATTTTTAGAAAACCTGTCCATTTCCTGCTTCTGCTGGCCGAATGCCTTGACCACCCTTGCGCCGGTGAAATTCTCGTTCATCTGTCCTTTCAGGCGGCGGTTGGCGCGATGCCTTTTTCCGTAAAAGTGCCAGAGCTGGGGCACCATTCTGTAACTTAAGATGACCAGCAGCGGCATCAGAATCAGGGATACCAGCGCCAACAGCGGATTCAGATAAAACATAATCACGCTCATGGCAATGATATTACCCATATTGATAAAAAAATACGGAATACCGTCAATAAAAAAACTGGATATTTCCTCCGCGTCGTCGGATACCCTGGTCATCAGACCGCCTGTCTGCCGCTTGGAATAAAAGCTGATGGACAGACGCCCCATGGAGGAAAATACCTGGCTCTTCAATGTCGCCACCACCTCCGGCGCAATTTTGGCAGTCAGCACTCCCTGCAGGATTCCCAGTGCCTGAATGACAATCTTTGTAGCGATCATGGCGATCACCAGCATGGTCAGGGCAGTCACAAAACGCCCCGCCGGGAGATGCAGAAGCGCAAGGAAATCTTCATTCCGCGCCAGAACCTGGTCATAGAGTATCGTTCCGCTCAAATACGGCCACGCCAGGTTCAGCAGAGCCGTTCCCAGATAGCAGAACACCATCACCGCCAGATATTTTGTATAAGGTTTGAAATAAGAGACTACCCGCAGCAGAATCGACTTTTTGTCCATGCATTTCGGGCAGACTTTCCTCTCCTGATCCGGATAGATCATGCCGCATTTGGGACAGCATTCCTTTCCCTTTTTGACGTTCAGGTCCTCCTCCGATATCTCCTCTCCTTTTTTTATCTTTTCCACCAGTCTGCAGATCCGCAGAAACATCTCCATTTTTGTATTGGAAAAGTGACAGAGATTGCGCTCCACGCCGTCAATTTCAGCCATCAGCACGCCTGTGGCTACCTGGCGCAGCACCTCCATCTTTCCGATATTCTGCAATTCAAAAATCTGTATGGCAGGTTCTTCCGCCAGTGCCATCTCTTTCTTCACTGCGTCTTCCGTAAACTGCCAGCCGCCGTAACCGCCGAACTGGTATTCTGCTTTTTCCCGATAGGGATATGCCGCCAGAATCAGCTTTTTCCTGGTCAGCGCAACAATGGAATCCGCAAACCGGTAGTCGGCATCAAAATCAGCCATGGCGGCAAACAGTATATCTTTCTTCTCAATTCCGTATTTACCGGCAATACTGACAAAACTTTTCGGTAAATTCATTCCCTTCCTCCATCATTCATTAACATACACTTGGAATTTGCTTCCGCTCCCGCATACCTGTAAAATCTCCGTCATCGGCCCGTTTCTCCAACCTGCCTGATTCTGCTGTCATGTAATGGTCTCCGCAAAACAGAAGATCATTGTATGCAAAAAATGGTGACAAAAAAACCATGGCTCCAGGAAAAGCAGATAGCCATGGTTTATTTCGCACCATTCTTTCAGACAGCATGCAAAGACTGCCGATGAATTAATCTACAATATCCGCGGGAGGCAAATTTCTGATTCTGATCAATTGTATCCTGTTCATTCTTAAACTGGTCATGGTTTACTGCCTCCTTTCTTTCAAATTTTTGACCTTCTTTCTGGAATGCACTTTGTATAGTATAAGCATTTCCCGGCTGAATGTCAACCCATTTTTTGTAAGTTTTTATATCGGGCTGAAACCATATGTGTACCTGACATACATACTGGACCAGCTGAGGCAGATGGCACCTTTCCCGAAGCCGGAAATTGTTAATCTGCTAATAATACATGTTTTCTTTCTATCATTTCCCCGATTCTCTCGATATATCGGGAAACATCCTTCATAGGATTCATAATAAGGGGACTGACAGGGAGTATACGGAATATTACTATTACATCC
>CAJUFB010000086.1 GCA_910585805.1 uncultured Acetatifactor sp. | reverse complement strand
TGCCTGCATATTGGGTTTTATCGTTTTGAGTACTTATAATCCGACTTTAGGGTTTCCATAGAAAAACCATGCCTGCGCTCCCACCAGCCCATATAAGCCTGATACCATTCTTCCGGCACCACAGAATAACCAAATACACCATGGGCCGCCCTTTCCTGAATTGCCGCCTGAATCTCCGGCGCTGTCTGGAAATCCATGTCTGCCACCCACATAGGAAGCTCATGCTCTTTTACATCCCATTTCATCGAATGGGTATCTCTTCTGTTGACAGGTTTATCAAAATCGTAAGACATACTGCACCTCCATATTTTCTGCTAAATTTTCCGTCAGTAGTTCAGCCAGAACACAGAGAGATGGAAAATCGTGCTTGCACGAATTTGACAGATACTCTGTGTTCTGAGGGAGCACCTGTTAATGAGCAAAAGAAGCTGCATTAGCAGCGAAGGAGCGCTGAAAGCGCGGTTTTGCGAATGGTGCGTGCTGAACGGACGGTATCGTTTTCATCCGCAAACAACCTTATTCCAAAGAGAAAGTCACCGTTACATCTCCGCTTCCCAGGGCTTCCTCCCAACCGGTCAAATCGTCAATATGCCCCAGTCTTGTGTAGCTCCAGGAATTGGAGCCGTAAAAAATAACAATCTGGTTCCCGTTGTATAAGACGATATCCCCGGCCTGTGTTGTGGTCTGGCTATTGTTGGCGGGAAGGCTTGTTCCCAGAGGGCCTACCTTTTCAAAGCCGGAATAGTCACTCATCTGGATCACTACAGGACTCTCCCGCATCATTTTCACCAAAGCAGACACGGCTTCATTCTCTTCCAGTGTCGCTGAAAATACCACATCCGCAACCTGCACATTCATATTTGTCACTTCATTTTCCTCCGTATTATTCTGAATATCTGTTTCCGTACCAGCCGTTTCACCAGGCTCCGTTTCCGGCATAATTTCCGTCTCACTCATAACTGCTGATTCGGTCATGCCTTCTGCTTCATCAGATCCGGCGCTCTCCGTCATAGTTTCTGATACAGTTTCTGTGGAATCCATATCGGCGGATGATACATCTACATTCTCTAATCCTTTAATGCTATCAAACTGTGATGCACTTTCTGCCACGGAAGATTCCGCTTCAGATAGCGAACCCCTCACCTGTGCATCATTCTTTCCGCACGCCGCCATGGAAAAAACAATCGCAATAAGGCATAGTAAAGTACGAAATTTTTTCACTGTTATCCGCTCCTCTAATGATATATTTCATGTTGGAATCGCCCGTATAAAAACAAAGATTCCAAACAAACTCAAAACCACCCCGAAAATCCGGTTCATCTTCCGGAGGTTGTCCGTCCGCTTCTTCTTTCTGGCCAGAGCCACTGCGGCCGTAAGCCCTCCCCACCAGAGGTAGGTTCCAATGAAAACGCCTAAAACCACCAGCCAGCCATTTTCAGACGTACTTCCTCCCGCAATGCCAAACCAGGAAAAGGCAAACAGAAAGGTCAGGATCGCCGCCGGATTCGTAATCCCTATCGCAAAAGAAGAAAGAAACATCCGCACTCTTCCCGACACTGCCGGGATTTTGGCCGCCTCTCCTTTTCGGAAAAGCAGGCGGATTCCCATAAACAGGACAATGGTTCCCCCTGCCAGATGGATGGCAGTCTGGTATTCCAAAAGGAAATCCGAAACCATAGTCAGACCGAAAGCTCCGATTGCAGCATAGATACAGTCCGCTATGGACGATCCCATTCCCGTGAGAAGTCCTGCCTTTATCCCATGCTCCAATGTCCTTTGTACCGTCATGGCTCCTACAGCACCCACCGGCACCCCAAAGAGCAGCCCGATCAGAATCCCTTTCAAAAGCAGGCTCATACCGCCTCCTTCCACTCTCTCCTGCAAATGATCTTTGTCTTTGCCGGATCTACCTTGTCTTTTTCAACAATTAGTTCATCAATACGGTCTGCACGAATCACTCCGCCGGAAGGGTTCATCACGCTGTCAATCTTTCCCGTGATGTCGGCATCCACCGTGGAATACTCAAAAGCCAGCGTGGTGTTCAGGAGCTTACAGTTCTTCATCACCAGATTGTCAATGTAGCACATTCCCTGCAGGCTCTCAATGGTGCAGTTAATCAGCGTCAGGTTCTTCGCATTCCATCCCAGATATTCGCCGGAGATGAAAGAATCGTATACGGTCACATTCTCGCTGTTCCAGAAGGCATCCTTGGAAAGCATCCGGGCATTATGGATTTCCATATTCTTTACCCCATCAAAGGAATAATTGCCCACCAGCTGGAAATCCCGCAGCACCATATTCTGGCTGTTCATGGCAAAATAATCACCCTTTGCCGATACATGCTCCAAGGTCACATCCTCACAGTTCCAAAGTGTTTCCGCTGCATTGGGGAAGTTCACATTGCGCAGATTTACTGTGCGGCAGCGGCGGAAGTTCTTCGGGGCCTCGATCATGGCATCCTCCACCGTGATGTTGTCCGTGTACCATACTCCTGCGCGGGCCATCTCAAACCAGGTACAGTTTCTGGCTGTAATATTCTTCGCATACCAGAAGGGATACTTCCACTTGAACATGCAGCCTTCCAGTTCAATATCATGGCTCTCCTTCAGCGGGGACTCTCCATCTGCAAAGGTGCTGTCGCAGATTTTCAGGTTTGCCCCCTGAAACAATGCTCTTTCTCCTGTTAAATACTCCTGTCTGATTTCTTTTGCTTTCATGATGTTTCCTCCTATCATTATGTTCCGTAAAACTTTATTGAATTGCGCCTTTATACAATCACACTTTATGTCTGCCTACTCTTTCCTCCGGCTTGTAATAAGGATAGCAACGGCAGATAACATGCCGCTAACAAAAAGATAAACAATTTCTAAATGAATTCTTGCAGATTTCTCAACTCATCCAATAAATTTCCTTCCGAATCCTTTTCAATTTGCTTTATCGCTCTTGCCATAGAACACCTCCCATAGTTACACCAGCTGGAACATAAATCTTCCTAATGTTTTTCTTTATACATATAGTATAAAAAATCGGATAAGAGTAGTAAATATTTATACATAATATGTTTTTATAGTAAAAACCTATCCATCTACAACCGTATCCAATGAAAGACTGAATAAAATCCAGCAGTTAATCATCAAAAAGTTCTTCTAAATATCCCAGTATAAAATCCGTGGTTTTTCCACATCATTGCCATAAAAGCCATGCCCGGCTCCTGATAAAACCTCAAATTGGACAGAAGGGTACACCTGAGCTGCTTTTTCCGAATTAGAAACCGGCACAATCCCATCTTTATCGCCATGAACCAGAAGCACTTTTTTGTCATACTGGGGAATCACCTGATAAAAATCGTAGTCCATCAAAACTTCTGCATAGTCATGGCCAACAGTCATCCCATAAGGGAATACGTTTCGGGGATATTATGCACTGCCGATGTTACCGCCGATACTGTACATGATTTTCTGTCAAGCAGTAGAAAGCGCACTATGCAAACTTTCTATTGTCATGAATAAGAGCCGGCAATCCCAAAATTCATATGCCGCCTCTGTTCCCTCCTGTTATTCACTTCCCATTACTTGGAACGGTTTTAATGCTTTCCCCGATTCCTTTTTCCAGAGAATCATACCTCCAGGAATCACCAGCGCCTCTGCCAGCACAAATGCCCACCAGACCAATGACAGCTCCCCCAGATGTGAGACAGCTGCAATCAAAAGCACCGGCAAGATGACCTGCCTGCTTAAAGTAAGCAGCATACTCTGAACTCCCATTCCCAATCCCTGGAAAGCGGCAGAAAAGGTAAGGCAGACATTGGAGAGAAGATAGCTCACCGCCATGATCCGCAGCGCCGTCACTCCAATCCCAAGCATTTCTTCCGAAGCGTCAAACAACAATAACACCTGTTCCGGCACAATTTCCATAATGAGAAAAAATACACCGTAAAGCAGAAAGGAATATCCCATCGCCCACCGGCAGCCCTGATAAATCCTTTCCGGCTTTTTTGCGCCGTAATTGTACGCTACAATGGGAATCAGTCCGCTACCCATACCATTCACCCCAACCGTCACAAGTCCCTGTATCTTGACACAGGCTCCGTAGACAGCCACCGCCGTGGGTGTAATGGCCATGAGGACTGAATTTACATAAATTGCCAGCACAGAAGTAATAACTTGCACAAAGGTACTTGGTATCCCTACTTTTAAGATAGCCGCGATACACCCAGTATCTGCCTTTAAGGTAAAACGGATTGGAATCTCCTGGTTCCATCTGCGGTTGATGAAATATCCGGCAAAGCACCCAACCCACTGGCCGATCACAGTAGCCAACGCCGCACCTGCCGTCCCCATGGCCGGAAGCCCAAAGTATCCGAAAATAAGGATTGGGTCTAACACCAAATTGGTGATGGAAGCTGCGGAAAGTGTAAACAAAAACAAAGATGATTTGCCGCTTGCCATTACAAAACGGTCAAATACCCACTGTCCCATCATGCCCAGACACCCCAGCATACAGATTTGTAAATATGGGATTCCATAGCCCATAATGGTTTCGGCTCCGCCGGACTGCCATCTGAAATATGGTCTCATCGCCACAACTTCCAACAGTACAACCAATACCCATGCCAGAAATGCCAGCACCAGCGCCGCAGATGCCGTTTCCTTTACCCGTTTCCGGTTCCCCTCACCTAATGCCCTGGAAATGACCGCATTCAGTCCCACGGCAATGCCAAGCCCCATGGCAGACATGATAATCTGAACCGGAGCCGCCAACGATAATGCCGTCAATGCATCTTCCGATATCCTGGCAACGAACACACTGTCTACAAAGTTATAAAGAGAATTGATCAGCAGGGAAATCATCAGCGGCAATCCGGTTTTCAACACCAGGCCCGATATGTTTGCCGTTCCCATAGGATTCTCCATAGGATTTTCCACAGGACGGTTTTCCAGCAGCTTTTCTTCCATAAATAAAACACCTCCCTCTGGCAGAAAAAGCATCAGGCTGTTTTGTAAGCCTGGGCGGTACATACCGCCTTCATTCCCTCTGAACCACGGACAATCACTTCACCTTTTGCCTGTTCATCATCCAGAATCAGCTCTCCCATCTCCGGCACAGAAATGCATCCGGACAGCGGATTTTTGATACTGTCAACCTTTGTGGTAATGACTGCATCCACTTCCGATTTTTCAAAAGCAAGATCCGTATCCACCATTTCACAGTCAATCAGTTTCAGATTTTTGCAGTAGCACAGGGGCTGTGTACCGATAATCTTACAACGGATCAGTGTCAGGCCCTCTGAGTACCATGCCAGATATTCCCCTTTGATTATGCTGTCTTTGACGATTATGTTTTCCCTATGCCAGAAGGCATCCTTCGTGTCAAATACGCAGTTTTCAAAAGTGGCGTTTTTGATATACTGGAAGGAATATTTGCCTGTAAACTCTACGCCGCGGAATACCAGATCCTCTGACCGCATCATAAAATACTCACTGACTGCTGTTGTATCTTCCATACGGATTCCCCGCGCGGACCATCCGAACTCCGGGGAAATAATATCGCAGTTTCTGACCACAACATCGCTGCATTCCCTGAGCGCTTTGATACCATGCAGCTTTGTATCCGTAATCTCCACATGGTCGGAATACCAGAGGGCCGCCCTGCAAAGTTCCGTCATTTCCGAATCCTGAATGGAAAGCCCATGGTCATGCCAGAAGGGATAGCGCAGGTTGAAAAAGCAATGCGCTGCTTTGATATTCCTTCCCTCTTTGAATGCGCTCTCCCCGTCCGCCGGACCGTCAAAAGAGCAGTTTTGTACCAATAGCTCCTCACTCCCGTAAAGGGCGCGCTCCATATCAAAGGTCTGATTCTCAATTACTTTCATCTTGTTTTCCTCCACTCCATTAAGCCAAATTTCTTTTTTACATGCTTCTTTCAAATACCTGACCGTTCTTCTGTCAACTGATTTTTGCAGAACTGTAGGATTGTTCTTATAATAAAAGACTGAAATAATTGTCGTTGTCTGTCATTTTACGGTCGTGAAATCTGGATAATCTTATTGCCCCATCCTTCCAACACCGGGTTTTCTTCCACTGCCGTTATAAATTCTTCTGTTGCGTCAAATGTACCAATCTTTGTATACTCTGCCGAAATCTCCGCATCATGGTAAAATAATACGATTCGGTTAGGATCGGAATAAAATACGTCCCCCGCCTTTGCCTCTGTCACGGTTTCCGGGTTATCGGACGGAATCTCATACCTGCTTGGAATGTCATAATACTGCAGAACGCTGTAGTCCGCATCCGCATCCCTTTCATAGATGGGAAGTCTCCAGTCCGAAGTTCCCACATACCCTGCAATAGCCCCTGCAGTCTCATTGTCCAGGAGTGTCATCCTGAAAGCCTCCCCGTTATCTCCGAACCGGACTTCCAGCTGTGTACTGCCATTTTCAGCCGCCTGATCTCCATCAGACTGATTCTCCATACTGGCAACATCCTCTGTATCGGTACGGTTTTCGGAAAGATTCCCTGCTCCGTCATTTCCAGTATTGGTGTCATCTCCGACAACATTGCTGCCCTCAACAACCGTATCTCTTGCTCTTTCGGTATCCTGACCGTTCTGTCCGCATCCCGCCAGAAGCATGGCAGAAAGTACCGCTGCCGCCATCATTCCCATTCCCCTTTTTACCATAATTCTCCTGTAGCTGTTGTTTTTCATTTTTGTTTCCATCCCTTCTTATTTTTGCCCATCTTTTACGGGCATCATGGTACACCCTTATGGTGTTTTTTTGTTATTTCCTGTTTTTTCCATTCTTCTTTCCATATGTTTTATGATTCCGCCGTCAGCACGTTCATGTCCTCCTTTCTGATCCTGCCTGATAACAGCCAGGCGAACCCAAAGAATAACAGGATTACCATTCCACCCGGAAAGAGAACACTTCCAGGTGTATTCCCCGATGCGAAATTGCTTATCCCGGCCAGCCGCATGAGGGCAGATACAACCGGAACCGTGAACCCCATAGCCGCCAGTGTCCCAATCACCGCCCCAGCCGCTGCCACCAGTCCAAAGCGGAAGGCAAAGGAGAGCCGGAGCATCCGGACAGAGCATCCGATGGATTTATAGATTCCCATATCCTTCCGCTCCGCATCCAGAATCTTTGTCCCTGCCATTCCCGTGACAATACAGATAAATACTGCGCTCATTCCATACAGGACAAGAATCATCAGATGCATGGCAGATATGATTCCAAAAAGCCCAGGCCAGGAATTTTCATGGACATGGACGTCCCCGCCATAGGCTTGTTCCAAAGCCTCTGTAATAGCCTGTTTCTGGGAAACGTCTTCCAGGAAATAATGGTAACACCACAGGCGGCTGTCATCCTCTCCGATGGAGAGATACCCTTCCCTGCTCATTCCCAGATTTGCCCCCATATCGTTGGCACAGTGGTAGATTCCTGAAACCGTAAACTCCCTGCTGCCTTTATTTCCCCGGATGGTAACGGAATCTCCTACATCTGCTCCCAGGTCTGCTGCCAGCGCCTCTGTCAGCACTACCTGATCGGCCTCTCTGCTGGTCTGCCCCCTGCTGATATGGAAACGCTCCGGCTCCGTGATTACATTGGCCGTATAATTCGTTCCGTTCACGGAAACGCTTGGCATGGCCAACAGATAGCTGTCAGTGATATTGGTATAAGAAAGCACCATCTGCTCCACTTCTTCTGCAGGAAGCTTCCCCAAGACCTGCACGCCCAGGTCAAGGTCTGCCGGGTTAAAGGCATCCATCATTCCCTTTCCGTCCGCCCCCAGCCAGCCGTTCATCCTGCCTGCCAGGGATGCGAAGAACACCAGAAGTGCCGCTACCAGACAGGCACTCGCATAACGCCTCCTGCCCGTCAAAACCTGCCGCAACGCCAGATGGAACGTAAGCCCTTTTGCCCGAAGCCCATTGCGAAAAAAAGTGGTTCCTGACACGGATACCCTATCTGATTCTCCCCGGATGGCTGCCATCGGCGTAATCTTCCGAATTTTACGAAGGCGCAGGATACAAAAGCCAGCCGGAACCAACAGGAGAATGGCAAATATCCCCACACAGGGCAGAAGCGGAAAACGAACTGGGAGCAGGACTCCCGTAGTGGTAACGGTCATCCGGCTCACCATCCCTGCCATTGGAACCGCTAAAAGCATCCCCAGAATGATGCCGACTCCCATCGCTCCCCCATACTGTACCAGCAGCTGACCGGAAAGTTTCCTGTCTGTAAAGCCAAGAGTTTTTAAAATCCCAAAATTTTTCCATTCCTGCTCCACCAGTCCGGAAATGCTGTGTCCCATTACCGCCATGGCAACTCCCAGCAAAACCACCGCAAAAGCCGCCATAATCGCACAAAATGCATTCTGGAGGATTGCCATGAAACCGGCAATCGTGTCTGCGCTGTGGATAAATTCCGTATACATGGAAAGAGGCGTGTTCTCTGTTAGCTCCCTGTTTATTTCGGAGGCGGTCATGCCGCTTTCTGTTTCAATATGGATCATGCTCCCGTCCCTGGCCAGCGCGTCCATTCCGGTTTCCTCTATGACAGAGCAGATTTGCTCATAGGTCTTTCCTGCGATCAGAAACCCTTTCATCCCAATCATGGAGCTGCCCATAAAAGGATCTTCATAATAACCCGCCACCGTCAGGCTTAACTTACGCCCGCCTCTGGCAATGGGAAAGGTAATCGTATCGCCAGGCTCCAGATCCATCATGGATTTCATGGAAGGGGAGACGAACACTTCATCTTCCCTGATTTCTTCCGGAGCTTTTGCATAACCGGAAAGATTATTCTGAAAGAAACGATACCTGTCCCCAAAGGAAGCTTCGCTTCCAAAGGAATCTCCGATTCCTTGAGAGTTCCATGGAATCATCTGCCCCTCGCTGTCAGATTCCATGCCGTTTGCCTCATATTCAGAAAAAACCAGTTCCTGAACCTCCGCTCCCTCTACCCCTTCCTGTTCCCGGATACTTTCCAGCAGGAATTCCATATCCGGCACATCCGATGCCCATGCGGTAAGATCTCCAAAACCTGCCCTCTCCATTTCTTCCCGGATATAGCCGTTTCCCACAAGCGCAATCATCAGTACCGTTGTCAGGGAAAGCGCTGTCAGGAACAAAAGGATTCCAATTCCGATAAAACTGCCCTTATGCCGTTTCATTCCCGCACGTATCATAATCTGGTTTTCCAATATTTTCATCTCCTCTCTGACTTGCATCAGGCCGGAAGAACGCACACACTGTGCGTTCTTCTAAGCGAAACTTAGATTTTCTTAGGCGGCGTACTTTGACGCCTTAGAAAATCTTTTCGCTTTACCACCTAAGCCTGGAAAGCCACTGGCTTACATCTCTTTCCCGCTGCTTTTCTTCCATCTCGTTATAAGGCTTCAAAGCCAGTTCATCGCAGACCTTTCCATCCTCCAGATAAAGAATCCGGTTCCCTCTGGCTGCTGCCTGCAGGTCATGGGTCACCATCAGGATGCTCTGCCCTTTTCGGTTTAAATCCGTTAAAAGTCCCAGAACTTCACGGGTATTTGCCTGGTTTAATGCGCCTGTAGGCTCGTCTGCAAACAAAAGTCCCGGCTTTCCAATCATAGCTCTGGCAATGGCCGCCCTTTGTGCCTCACCACCGGATACCTGGTAGGGCAGTCTGTCCTTCGCCTCTTCCACATCCATCTGTCGCAGGAGATTTGCCGCCCTTTCTTTTACCTTTTCGGCACTGTCCTTTTTGCTCACATATCCCGCCACCAGCACATTCTCCAAAAGCGTCAGGTTACTGACCAGATGGGTCTGCTGGAATACAAATCCAAATTCCTCCGCCCGAAGCCTGGCCATCCGGTTTTCTGAAAGACCGCTGATCTCCTGATCCCGGTAGAGCACGCGGCCCCCGCTTATCTGATCCATGCCGCTTAAACTATATAAAAGCGTAGATTTCCCGGCTCCTGACGGCCCCATGATAACGGTAAAATCTTTTTCAAATATTTTGATGTCAATTCCATCAAGGACTTTTGTTTCCGCCTTTCCCTGCTGAAAAACTCTGGTGATCTTTTCTCCCTGTAATATCGTATCTGCCATTTGTTACGCCACCTTTCCCTTTAAGATCAAAGGTTTTTTTCCTGTTCGGATGTCTGGTAGAATTTCATTTACAAAATTTACATAGAACTGCACAAAATCCAGTTTTTTCTCTGACAGGATTTCCCTCATCTGTTGCAGCATCTCCTGTCTGATTCTTTCTTTTGATGCTCCATGCTCTGTTTCTGCAAACATCTCAAAAGTATCTTTTGTAGTCTGCCGGAACTGGTAATCTTTCAGCCCCTCGATGCAGAACCCTTCAATCGCCAGCGGATGGAGAAATTCCCTGTTTCCCCTTCCGTCCTCAAACCAAAGGACATCCTCGTTCCGTCCCAGAAGCCCCACCGCTCTGGTGAACGGAAGCTCCCCTCCCTCTGGCGCTTTCAGCGTCAGCCGGTCAGAAAGGCGATACCGGATCAGCGGCTGCGCATAATTATAAAGGCAGGTAAGGTACATCACTCCGTTTTCCACCTCAATGACATTCATATCGTCAAACAGAAGCATCCCGTCCTTTGGGTTGGTTTCCACTCCAAGAGCCAGGGACTCACTGGATCCATAGAAATTGACCACCTGTGTCCGGAATATCTTTTCCAGATAGGTGCGTAAATTTGTTCCCAACGGTTCTCCACAGGAGATTACCCTTTCCGCATCCAAACCGACTTCCCCATTTTCCATCAGCTGTGCCAGAATTTTGATAGCAGACGGATAACCGATAACGATATTCGGTTGGAACTCCCTGATCTGTCTGATCCATTCGGCTACCGGCGTCTTAATATCCAGATACATCTGTTTTGCTCCAACCCCATCGATTCCATCCCCCACCGCCATAGCGCCTCCATATCTCCCGTCTGTGGCCGCTATATAGACAATTCTGGGACGTTTCATCAGTAGCCCCAAAATCTGCGGCATGGACATCCCCCAAAGAGCCGCCCGGATGATACCCAGAAGCATCTGGCTCCAGGCATCCTCATCATATACAAAGTATCCGGGTTTCCCGGTGCTGCCGGAGGAATGGACTACATGGTACTTTCCCTGATAAGGCTTCCGATCCGCCGCTTCCCTCGCATCAAATTCCCGCAGGTTTTCCTGTTTTAAATCCGGCACTGTGACCAGTTCATCAAAATGTTCCAAAAGCGCCTGTTTATCAATGGTTGGAAAGCAGGAAAGGGGCAGCGTATCCAACTGTTCTTCTGTAATTCCTGCACGCTCAAAAACTGCCCTGTAATAAGAAGAATGTTCCCATGCAAATCTGAGAAGTTTCCGCAGTTTTCCATTCTGCAGGGAACGCATTTTTTCAGCGCTTAATTTCATATTCTTTTTCAGTCTATATAAATCTGTTAAAGTCTTTAAGTAGTTCATTTTTCCTCCTCGTCAAAATTACTGCATGGCTTCACCTATTCAATCGAAATGACATATGCCGTTTTATAATCTTCCCTGTGATAATAAATCAGTTCCTTTGTTTCCTGATTCATCACAATGCTCCACTCGGTGGTTTCAAACTCACCAAAATTATCTTTGCTCACACTGTCCAGTGCATCCCGTACCTCTACCTCCGTCATCTCCCTGTGTTCTTCCAGTGTCTGGGTAAGGATTTCATACCGGGTATGGGACTGGGCAGTTCCGATTCCCTGCTTCTCCCCATCCGCAAGGTAAAAGTTGGTAACAACCGGCGTCTCGGTGACAATCATTTCATGATCCACATATTCTACTGCCACGCTCCGGCCGTCCGCATCTGCCAGAGCCAGATGCACCATCATTCCCATAGAGCTGTGAAAATCATATTGCCGCAAAAGCTCCAGCGCTTCTTCCACATTGGCCGCTTTATCAAGCAATAACCGGATTGCCGTGGTAGTGGTAATGTCAGGCTTTCCTGTATTCTGGTTGATACTTGCGGAGTCCTGAATCATATTCACAGAAACCGCCAACCCCTTTTCATTCATTCCATCCAGCGGGGCATACAGGGAAACAATTGCCTGCATCTGATTCGGTAATTTTGAAAAGTCAAGTCCTCCGGCCCGGACAAAATCCGTATTGACGGTTGAAACCGAAGCATATCCTTTTTCCGGTCTGGCGCTGACAATCAACCCGCTACAGGCATTCCAGTCAAAATTTCTTCCGAACAGATATCCGCCGTCCCGGTTTTTCACTGACAGGGTACTGCATCCAAAAGGATTTCCTTCCATATGGACTTCCTGTGCCAGCAGCGATGTGATAAATGCTGCAACATCCGCGTCAGTGGCAGCGTCTCCCTGCTCTAAGAATGTGTCAAAGCCATAATCCCCTTCATATCGGACGGTTGACAGCCCTGTTTCCAGTTCCGTGATTTCAGAAGTCGGAGTGATCCGGACTGCATTTTCATCTCTGCTTTCTTTTCCGTTTTCTTCTCTCACTGCACCTTCTTCCTCTGTCCGGCTTTCCTGGCTTTCTTCACTATAGTTCTTTGTCCCTGTCTGCTCTCCGGAATTTTTTCCGCATCCTGACAGCAGCCCTGCCACCCCCAGTATCAAAAGCAGACATATCAAAAAATCTCTTTTCACCTTTTTCACTTCCTTTTCTATGGCTGTATCTATGTGTATCCTACGAGATATACTTTAACTGCCCCGGATAACATCCACCTAACAGAAAAATAAACAATTTCTAAATGAATTCTTGCAGATTTCTCAATTACTTTTTTGTTTTGTGTTCCTTGATTTATCTTAGCAAGATGATATATAAATAGCAAATACTTATACTTTATATATTTGACTAGGAATTTTCTATAAATATTCAATTACACTAACAGCAATCACACACAAATACCGATTTCACATAATCAACAGATCTTATCTGAGATTTATGCAAAACCGGTATTCTTCAAATTACTATCTTAATTTTCCGCCTGCCGTCTATGTTTCCACCATTTTTCGTATCTCCAGCGTACCAGTCAATTCAGCAATCCACTCACTGCCGGACACGGCATTTCCCAAATGATAGAGACCATTATACGGGCCATATTCGCTATAATACATTACTACATTTCCCCATGGAGAAAAATATGCCAGGCTGCCTGTCGGCCCACCGCCTTCTACTGCATTTTCTGTATCCAGCTTTTCCGGCGGATAAAATATTTTCTCATTGGTACTGTAATCCTGAACCTCAACCGTCAGCGGCAGCTGGTCATACAATGAACGTGCTGCCGGACTGTCATTCAGTTCAAATATAATCGTATGATTACTATCCTGTACCTGAATTTGTAAAACAGTATCCTTTTCTTCTAATTCCATCTCCTGGGACACCTCCTCTTGAAAAGGCATACTTATACCTGCCTCCTCTGTCTGTAAATCACTTTCCTGCTTTTCATACACTGTTTCTATATCAGAATCAGTGTTATATTCCTGGCTCACTCCGCAGGCAGAGAGCGAAATAAAAAGCAGGATACTGATTGCTGTTTTCAGACATTTTGCCATAATTACCTCCATTCCAAAGCGTCACAAATTCTTGGTTGAATAAATTGCTATCAAGCAATTTATTCAACCTTTTCTCTCCTGATAAATAATTGGTTCTTCTTATCGCTGCATATTCACCGTAAAGAATTCTGTCAGTCTGTCAAAGGGAATACGGTCTCTTTGGTCATACAGGTCGATATGCTCCGCATCTTCCACAACCAGCATATCTTTCGGTTCTAAAGCCCGCTCATAAGCTGCGTCACTGAAAAACCGGGAGTGTGCCCTGTCTCCAACAACAAACAGGATTGGGCGGGGAGAAATCTCGTCAATGAAATCCAACGGCCGGAAATTCATGATCGCCAGCTCACTGGTCATAGTAAACCCGCCTCTGGCGCTCGGATGATGCCCCCTCTTCAACGCATAAAAACGAAACCACTCTGCCCCCGGCTCCGGAATATCCTCCGGCACCTTGTCGATTGGCTGCTCCGGGAATCCCGGCAGGTACTCTGGATATCCGTTTTCCGCATCAATCCACCGTTGATTTGAAAGGCGCTCCTTTACGCTCTGCAGTTCTTCCCTGTCCATATTTCCCCTGACTGCCACATTCATATCATACATGCTCATAACGGCAACTGCACGGATTCTGGTATCACACTGGGCCGCTGAAAGCGCAAACCCGCCGGAACCGCATATCCCGATTACACCGATTTTTTCCCTGTCTACAAACTTCTGAAGCCCCAGAAAATCCACCGCCGCACTGAAATTCTCCACAAAAATATCCGGTGACGACACATTTCTGGGAAAGCCCCCGGATTCCCCCATAAAGGACTGGTCAAAGGTCAGCACAACAAATCCTTTCTGTGCCAGTTCATTGCCGTACACACAGGGGCCCTGTTCCTTCACCCCTCCATACGGCGCACCGATAATCAGCGCCGGATGCTTCTGATCCAGAGAAATTCCCTTTTCAAAGTAAAGTTCTCCTGTAATATCCAGCCCATATCGGTTCCTGTAAACTACTTTTTTCCTCTCCACACTCTGTGATAATTCTAAAATATGTCCGCTCATGTTCCATTCCTCCTTCAATTTTTTATTTTGTTTTGCGGATAACAATATGTTTTTTCTATACCAGTACTGCTTTCTCAGGAACTGCCTGCCATAAAGGAATAATATTTCTGGTAGTTTTCCCTATGGTAATAGCGTGCCTCCCCGGTACACTGATTATAGACAATGCTCCACTCCGTAGACGCAAAATCAGAATCAAAATTGTGCTTGCTCACACTGTCAAGGGCATCCCGTATCCCGTCCATACTAAATGGGAAACCGCTCTGCAGCATATCATCCAGCATGGCATACCGGATTTTGGATTCTTCTGTTCCAATGCCGTACTTTTCACCGGGAGACAGGTAATAGTTTGTGACAACCGGAGTTTCTGTTACCACCATTTCATTGCCAATATACTCTACAACCACAGAATGCCCGGCTGCATCAGCAATGGCAAAATGCACCATCATTCCCGCCGATGCGTGCATGTCATACTGAGAAAGCAGCTCCAACGCTTCCTCCACATCAGATGCCTTATCAAGCAGCAAACGTACTGCCATTGTCGTAGTCAGATCCGGTTTCCCTGTATCCTGCTGGAATCCCGGACTGTCCTGGATCATCAGAACCGCCACACACAGCCCCCTTTCATTCATCCCATCCATAGGCGCAAAAGGCGCTGCCACTGACAAAAGACGCATCTGTGTTTCTTCCGGCATATCCAGTCCCAAGTTTAGGAAATCCATGTTTACGGTGGAAACAGAATCGTACCCTTCCGCCGGATTGGTCAGCACGATCAGCGCCGTACAGGTTCCCCAGTCAAAATTCCTTCCAAACAAAGCATCGCCCTCCGGTGTCTTGGCAGAGATGGTGCTGCACCCAAAAGAACCGCCTCTTAAATCTATGGGAAGCAGACCATAGAACACATCCTGTATCACAAATTCCGCCACCGCCAGATCATCGGATGCACCTCCCTGCTCCAGAAAGCCGTCCAGATTATAATCGCCTTTATATTCCATGGAATACAGCCCGTCCTCCAGTTTCCTGACACTTGCGGCTGTCCGAATATTCCTTTGGAAAAGCAGTATAAAAGTAAGAAGTACCACTGCCAGCAAAACGAAAAAGGTATAAAAGATCTTGTGAGTTGAAAGTTTGTAGCACTAAGAAGCCATGGAATCCCACTG
>CAJUFB010000085.1 GCA_910585805.1 uncultured Acetatifactor sp. | reverse complement strand
ATTTATTAACCAAGTAGTTTTGATTGACTACACCATTATTATACTAGGAGGTGGTCTATCTTGAAGGAACAGACAGCGGCGGTACAAAGGATGCAGGACTATATCGAAGCGCGTCTGGAAACGGATATCACACTGGCGGAGCTGTCGGCCGTTTCCCTGTTTTCCCCCTGGCATTCCTACCGGCTGTTTAAGGAACTTTTGGGGGTGACTCCAGCAGAATATATCCGCAGGCTCCGGCTTTCCCGCTCCGCCATGCGCCTGAAAGAGGAACAGTGCCTTGTAACGGAGGCGGCCTTTGCCTGCGGTTTTGGCAGCGTGGACGGGTATACCCGCGCCTTTTACCGGGAGTTTGGCTGCAGGCCGGGGGATTATTTGAAGAGACCTGTGCCCATCGCCCTGTTTATCCCATACGGCGTGAAATTCAGAGAGTTAAGAAAGGATGTTTTCGATATGGAAATGAAGAACCTACAGAGCGTATTTGTCCAGGTCATCCGGAAACCAAAGCGGGGGGCCATCATCAAGCGCGGGATAAAGGCGGAGGACTATTTTGAATACTGCGCCGAGGTGAGCTGTGAAGTCTGGGGGCTCTTAAAGAGCATGGATTCCCTCTGCGGGGAGCCGGTGTGCCTGTGGCTGCCACAGGCTTATAAAAAGCCCGGCACTTCCACCTATGTACAGGGGGTGGAAGTGGAGGCGGACTACCGTGGGGAAATCCCGGAAGGATTTGACCTCATTGCCCTGCCTGCCGCCGAGTACCTGGCTGTCCAGGGGGAGCCTTTTAAAGAGGAGGACTATTCCCAGGCGATCCTCGCCGTACAGTATGCCATTGACCACTATGACCCGTCTGTGATCGGGTATGAATGGGATGAGGACAGCCCCCGCATCCAGCTGGAACCCAGGGGGGAGCGGGGATACATCGAGCTTCGGGCAATCAGAAAGCGGCAGGCGCAGTGAAACTTTGACAGGAGGATAGGATGAGAGAAACGATAAAGAGAACAGGGGAGGCTGTCCGGACGGAGAACCTTACCAAAATCTATCAGGGAAGGACCGTGCTTAAAGATTTGAATTTGTCGGTAAAGACCGGCACAGTCTTTGGACTGCTGGGAGCAAACGGGGCCGGGAAGAGTACGACCATTGAGTGTATCCTGGGGACGAAGCAGGCGGACAGGGGAACCGCCCTGGTACTTGGGCATGACGCAAAAAAAGACCGGCGCGCGTTGTTCCAGAAAGTGGGCGTCCAGTTTCAGGAGGGGGATTACCAGCCGGAGATCAGGGTGTCTGAGCTTTGCGGGGAAACAGCCTGCCTGTATGAGAGGCCGGCGGACTGGAGGAAGCTTTGTGAACGCTTTGGGATTGGAGATAAGATAAGAAATACTGTGAAAAGCCTTTCCGGCGGGGAGAGGCAGCGGTTGTTTATTGTCCTTGCGCTGATACCAGACCCCCAGCTTGTGTTCCTGGACGAGCTGACCACCGGGCTGGACGCAAGGGCGCGCCGGACGGTGTGGAAGATCCTGGAGGAACTGAAAGGGGAAGGGCTGACCATCTTCCTCACCTCCCATTTCATGGATGAGGTGGAGGCCCTCTGCGATGAGATCTGTATCCTGAAAAAAGGGGAGGCCGTATTTTACGGTACAGTGGAGCAGGCGAAGGCGCAGAGCGGCTGTGAGCGGCTGGAGGATGCCTATTTAAAATTTGCGGACGAGGAGGTTGTGGCATGAGAACTTTTTTCAGTCTTTTAAAAACAGAGCTGAAACTGAATATCCGGAATATGAACATGGTGATCTTTGCGGTCATCATGCCGGTGGTGGTGCTGCTTATCCTTGGTTTTATTTACCAGGCAAAGCCCGCTTTTTCGGGGGCGGGCTATACGTTCCTGGAGCAGTCCATGAGCGCGGTCTGCGCCATCTCCATCTGCGCCGGCGGGCTGATGGGGCTGCCTCTGGTGGTAGCCGGGTACAGGGAGCGGAAAATCCTCAAACGGTTTCGTGTGACGCCCATCAGCCCGGTGATGCTGATGGGGGTGGAGTTTGCCATCTATGTGCTGTATGCCGCGGTATCCATGGCGCTTGTCTTCCCCATCGGGGCTGTTTTGTGGGGGGTAAGGCTTCCCGGCAGCCCGGCGGCATTCCTTGGAAGCTGGCTCCTTACCCTGGTCTCCACGTTAAGCATCGGGCTGATGGTGGGCGGTATCGCAAAAAATGAAAAAATGGCCAGCGTCATTGCCTGCCTGCTGTATTTTCCCATGCTGATTTTTTCCGGGGCCACGCTGCCCTTTGAGGTAATGCCGGAGACCATGCAGAAGCTGGTCGCCCTTTTCCCGCTGACACAGGGGATACAGCTTATGAAGGCGGCTTCTCTGGGAATACATACAGAATCTGTCTGGATGCCGGCAGCAATCATGGGAACCGTTACCATCTTATGTACAGGCGTTGCGGTGAAATGTTTCAAATGGGAGTGACCGCATCCCATAGCAAGAGAGAAAAAATATTATTTTCTTTCATATGAAGGAAAAATGAAGTTCCATAACTTTTTAAAGGGCAGTAGCATGAAACGCTGCTGCCTTTTATAATAGAAACGATACCAGCAGAGGATAAGCTAGCAATTCATATCGTTCAAATGCGAGGTTTTTTATCTGATAATCGGCTATACTTTAAATTAGCAGGGAGGGATATTATGGACTGGATCAAGAGGTTAAACCAGGCGATTGAATTTATAGAGGAAAACCTGGATGGGGAACTGGATTATGAAGATGTGGCCGTGATTGCGGGCTGCCCTTCCTACTACTTCCAGCAGATGTTTTTATACATGACGGACATGACGTTACGGGAATACATACGGCGGCGCAGGCTGTCCCTGGCGGCTGTGGAGCTGCAAAAAGGCAATAGGAAGGTGACCGATATTGCCATGAAGTATGGCTATGAATCCCCTACTGCATTTACCAGGGCATTCAAGAATTTTCATGGAACGACTCCCTCTGCCTTAAAAACAGAGCCGGTTTCCTTTCAGGCATATCCGCCCCTTTCTTTTTCCATGGCAGTACATGGAGGGGCGCCATTGCAGTTCCGGGTAGAAGAAAAGGGGGCGTTCCGGCTCATAGGACTGTCCTGCCCGTTGTCTAAAGAACTTACAGAAAATTTTGAGAGGATTCCGGCGGTATGGGATGCCGCACTGGAGGACGGTACACTTGCCTGGTTAAGTTCTATGGCAGATGGGGAGCCAAAAGGCCTACTGGGTGTCAGTGTCCATCATACGGAAGACTGGAAATATATGATTGCCGTCCGTTCAGAGCAAAAAGCCGGGAAATTTGAGGAATATCAGATTCCTGCATGCAGGTGGGCAGTCTTTGAAGGCCGTGGAACAAACCGCACACTCCAGGAACTGGAAAAGCGTGTCATTACACAGTGGCTCCCCACATCCGGCTATACTTACGCAAATATACCGGATATTGAAGTGTATATCCAGGCGGACCCGGAAGATGCGGTCTATGAATACTGGCTTCCGATACAATAGGAAGGAGATGAAACAGGAATGGGGGCAGGGATGGATTGCCAGGAGATTATAAAAGAACTGAAGGCACATGCGTCTGAGAAATATAAAGCAAATGTAATTCGGATGGGGATACCGGAAGAAAACAGTATCGGTGTGGCAGCATCCGTGATAAGAAGTTTTGCAAAGAAAATCAAAAAATCGCAGGGGCTTGCATTTGAGCTGTGGGACACAAAATACCATGAGGCTCGGATGCTGTCTGTCCTGCTGATGAATCCGAAGGAAACAGCAGAAGCGGAGGCAGAGAGTCTGCTTTGTGATGTGGCGTCCTGGGACTTATGTGACCACCTGTGCAGGAATTTATTCCTGAAAATGAAGGGCCGGGATGCCTTCATTACAAATTGGATTCAGGGGCCGCAGCTTTATAAAAAAAGGGCGGCATTTGTACTGATTGCAGGTTCTGTGATACATGATAAGAAGCTGCCGGATGAAACGGTGGACGGTTACCTGCAATTGATCATGCAGTATTCGGATGATGAACGGGAACATGTGAAAAAAGCGGCCTCCAGCGCCCTGAAGGAAATCGGGAAGAAAAATTTCCATTATAACGAAGAAGCGCTTATGCTTGCCCATGAATGGATGGAAAGAGGCAGCAAAGCACAGAGGTGGATTGGAAAGGATGTAGTGAAAGAACTGGAAACTATGGTAAAAGCAGAGGGACGCAGACGCCTGATCTCTGCAAATACCAGGATGGGGAAAGAGACAATGGAGGAACAGTCCACGGGAGGATCGGGATGAATGAGAAATTTTTTGCGCTCCCGGTAGAAAGGCAGGAGCAGATCATCAATGCGGCATACGAGGTGTTTTCCAGGAACAGTTATAAAAATGCATCCATGTCCCAGCTGGCAGATGCCGGCGGCGTATCCAAATCTTTGCTGTTTCATTATTTCATAAATAAAAAAGAGCTGTATCTGTACCTTTGGGAACATGCGGGCAGGCTCTTCCGCGAGGCAGCAGGGAAAGGCCATACACAGAGCACAGATTTTTTTGAGATTATTTGCCAGAGGGTATTGGCGAACTGCGTATTTATGAGGGAAGCGCCAACCATATACTTATTCGCATTAAGGGCGCTTTTTGAAGAAAACCCGGAAATCAAAGGGGAGCTTCGGCACAACTATAAGGCGGCATACAGTCAGGGGATAGATAATATGCTGATGCCGATGGATACGGATTCGTTCCGGCCGGGCATTGACACACGTCTGCTGCTGGAGGAAATCAATGGCTATTTACTTAGCTGCTACTGGCAGATGTTTTCATCCGGTGAACTTGCCCCGGATTTTCTGGAAAAGGATATTTTGAAGAGGACCGGACAGTGGAGGATGGTATACCTGAAAGAAAGGAATGATTAAGATGGCAATTTCAAATATACGGGCAGACTTTCATGCGGAATTACAAAGGGTCTGGGATATTGTGACTTCGCTGGAGGATACCGCATGGCGCAGTGATTTAAGCAAAGTGGAGGTCATAGATGAGAAACAATTTGTGGAACACACAACCTCCGGTTATCAGACAGTTTTTACTGTAACTGTAAAGGAAGAATGCAGGAGATGGGAATTTGATATGGAGAATGACAACATGTATGGTCACTGGACAGGGATTTTTTCCAGCGGGGGCGGCGTAACAACGATTGATTTCACGGAGGACGTTACAGCAAAAAGATGGTTCATGAAACCGTTTATCGGGGCGTATCTGAAAAGGCAGCAGGCTTTATATATAAAGGACCTGAAAAAGGCTTTGGGGCAATGAGGTGGTATTACAGGGATGAAATAGTATGTGGGAATGTTGGATGCCCCATCAGCTTGCAGCGGGGTTGTTGACTTTACGGTAGTTTTGAGCTTGGACAGAATGGATAGTGGGCGGGTCTTCTCAAAATCGGTCAATAGGGTGATAATAAGAAGGTGGATCAAAGAAGGAACATTATCATCCTGTCATCTACAGGAGGCCAGCTGGATAGGTGCGTATGAAAGAGCTTCTGATCTATATTGGGAGCTCTTATTTTTTACCTGATCCCGGTTCGCTTCATGAGAGCTGAAAAAAGTTTTGGAATACAAGCAATAAAGAGGTGGGCAGCATGGAGATTTTAAAGGCAATTCATCTAAAAAAGTATTATGGAAACGGGGAAAACACCATAAAGGCGGTGAATGACATCAGCTTTTCGATAGAGAAAGGTAGTTTTACTGCTGTGGTGGGAATATCCGGAAGCGGAAAAACCACTTTATTGAATCTGATCGGAGGACTAGATTATGCGGATGACGGAGAAGTGGTAATAGGAGGTCAGTCGATCATGCATATGGGGGAGGAAGAACTGACTATATTCCGGCGCAGAAATATTGGATTTGTTTTCCAGAATTATAATTTGATATCCGTATTGAATGTATATAAAAATATTACGCTCCCTATACGGCTGGATGGAAATAAGGTGGATGAGGAATACATCAGGCATATATGCAAAGCGCTTGGAATAGAAGGAAAAATGGATTGTTATCCAAACCAGCTTTCCGGCGGACAGCAGCAGAGAGTGGCGATTGCCAGAGCGATTGCAGCAAAGCCTGCGGTTCTTCTTGCGGATGAACCGACCGGGAACCTGGATTCCAAGACGAGTACGGAGGTTATGGGATTGTTGAGGAAGACGGGAAAGGAGTTTCATCAGACGATTATCATGATCACTCATAATGAAGCGATTGCGCAGCTGGCGGACAGGGTGCTCCATCTGGAGGATGGAAAGATTACAGGGGGTAAGGCTTGATGAAATGCATGATGTTCGGAAATCCGAATACAGGTATCGAGAAAGAACTGGCGATGGAAGATTATAAGGTGCATACAGTCAGAAATCGGGTAGCTGTCCTGGCGGTCATACTCACTGCTGTTTTACTTGCTGTTGTTTTTAATGTAGGATTGAGCCTGGTACGCACGGTTTCCCTTGCGACAGGGGCTTCTCCCGGCCCCGGAGCAGATGGGAATTGTGTTTATGGAGATTATGAAATATTGGAAAAAGTCAGAGCGCTTCCGCAGGTGGAGTGGGCTGCTTTTGTGAGAAGGTGCAGCAGTACATATCTGCACAATAAGGAATTTGCAGGCGTGGAAACGAGATTGTTTGCGGCGGACAGCGTACATTATGACAAGAATAAGGTGGAGCTGATTGTGGGGAAATATCCAGAAAGGCCGGATGAAATATTAGTTCCCGATACGATGTCGGAGCAATTGGAACTTGGGGAAAAGGTAGGAATCGTTTATCCGATTGTGATAGTGGTCAGGGAAAACGGTGAGGATGTGGAAAAAGAAATACCAATGACCATCTGCGGATATTACAGAAACCCTCTTGAGAACATAAAAAATATGTATGCAGAGGTTTATACCCATGAAAGCTTTATCCATACTTATAATCCAGGGCTTTCCCCTGACGGGGATATTATTTATGTGAAGCTGAATAACCTGGAATTTTTCAGGTTCGGGCATGATAAAGAGGAAAAAATGGATGAGGTCATCGAATTGTCGGGGGCAAAAAGTAGAGGATATAAGATGAGCGATTTAAGTATTGTTGTTATAATCCCGGTTTTTCTCATGGCCCTTATGATTATGTCCTGCGGATATTTTTTCATCTACAATGTATTCGATATTTCCATTACTAATGAAATTCGCTTTTATGGAAAGGTAAAAACAATTGGAATGACCTCAAAGCAGCTGCGCCGTATGCTGTTCATCCAAATGAACAGGATTGCCATGACAGGAATTGCTGTGGGAAGCATCATCGGATTTTTGATAGGTGACATTTCAGGGAAAATAATCATTCACTATTTTATGGATGGCATTTCGGGATATTACCAGCCGGCGGGATTTGTAAAGACTTTCACTTTGAATTTGGTTTTTTCCTGGCTGACAGTATATATCAGTACGATGAAGCCCTTTAAGATCGCCTGCCGCATTTCCCCTGTGGAAGCGGCCAGATATGGAGGAAAGAGAAAGAAGGGGATATTTTCTGTGATTTCTTTTTCTTTAAGCGGCATTCTTTTCCTGGCTGTATATACCCTGGCCATGGGGTACGATATAGAGATTATGAAAGACAGATATAATGAGACAGATTTCAGGGTAACGCACAGGGGGAGTATATGGGCGATGGACGAAGCTTATATGCCCGTCAGCCGGGAAATGGTGGAAAGGCTGGAAGAACTGCCTTTTGTGGAAAATTTCAGGGTTTATTATGAGGCAAGGGTAAAGCCGGACTATAAAGAAGAGGACGGGGAGATTAATGTGTATCTTGCTTCCATGGGTGAGATAGTAAAAGAAGGAGAAATCGCCAGGGACCTTGCGGCTTATAATGAGAAACTGGAGGAAGGAAGTTATAACCGGATAACGGAAAGCGAGAAGGGAAATTATAGAGTGGGAGTCATGGGTATGGAGGCGGAATACCTTCCAGCAGAGGAAAAATATTTTCATATAATAGAAGGGAAGATGGATGCGGAGAAATTTGAGGAAGGCGGTTATATGGTTTACCAGCGCTGCCCGGAATGGGTAAACGTGACTTTCGATAAAGAGGAAGAAGGTCTGGTACATGCAGGAGACCATGTCAAAATAACCTTTTGGGATGACAGGGCAGACCAGTATATGAAAAAGGAATTTATTGTCATGGCTGTGATTGCATGCACGGATCCGTATGGTACTTCCAATATCCAGCATGGGAATATTGTACTGAATGATGAAGATTTTAAAAGCATTTATTCTGGATACGAAGATTTTGTAACAAAAATATGCTTTGACGACAGTGCAAAGGCAGTGGAAACCGGTGTAGTGGCTTTAAGAGAAGAAAAGGAAAGATATGAAGCGGTTAGGGAAGTGATTCGAGACGAAGGCAATTTACAGATGTATTTTCAATCGAAATACGAAGATGAAATAAATTATACAGGGAAAAAGAGAATCATGATGATTCTTGGGATATTTCTGGCCGGCATTGTAGGATTGATCGGTATTTCCAATGTAGTGAATACAGTGTCTACGGATGTATCTGCCCGTAAACTGGAATATGCGGCCATGCAGTCCATCGGAATGACGAAAAAACAGATGGAAAGAGACATTTTTGGAAAATATGCCCGTTATGTTTTTTTGGCTTCCGGCTTGGCAGCAGTGGGCGGAGCTGCTCTTACTTATTTTCTCGGTATGAATTCCCTGTTTACCGGGTTCTCGGTGGGTGAGTTTTTGCAAGCTTTGATTATGCTGCTGGTTTTTTCTGTGCTGCTATGCGGATGCATGGCGCGTATTCTTACCAGTGCCATGAATAAACAGTCTGTTGTGGAAAGACTAAGAAGTATAACATAGATTATGTAGAGAAGGAAAACGGATAAAGGAATTACGAAAGGAGCTTACCAATGCTTTACATTAAACATTATTCTAAGACCTATCCCGGTGGGAAGAAAGCCGTGGATGATTTGTCCCTGCATGTCCGCTCTGGCGAAATCTACGGATTCATCGGCCACAACGGGGCGGGCAAAACCACCACGCTTCGGGCTGCGGCAGGGGTGATGGATTTTACAGAGGGCACCATCACCATTGATGGCCACGATATTAAAAAGTCCCCGGTACAGGCGAAACGGGTTACCGCATTTCTTCCTGATAACCCGGATATCTATGAGTTTATGAAAGGGATTGATTATCTTAACTTCATTGCCGACTTGTATGACATTCCTGCGGACCAACGTACTGCTGACATTGGCAAATATTCGGATGCCTTTGAACTCACGGACAATCTGGGTTCTCCCATCGGTAGCTACTCCCATGGGATGCGGCAGAAACTGGCCCTGGTCTCCGCTTTCATCCGGCGGCCAAAGCTCCTGATTTTGGACGAGCCATTTGTGGGTTTGGACCCCTCTGCCGCCCACTTGATGAAAGGTTATCTGTCAGAATTGTGCCAAAACGGATCAGCCGTATTTTTTTCTACGCACGTACTTGAAGTGGCCGAAAAGCTGTGTGATAAGATTGCCATTATCAAAAACGGGAAACTGGTGCAAAGCGGCCCCACGGCAGAGCTGGTAGGGGATTCTTCCCTGGAAAATGTATTTCTGGAGCTGGAGGGGGAGAGATGAAAAAATTTTTTGTCCTGTTAAAAGTCAGCATCCAGTCCATGCTTCTTTCTTCAACAAATTCCCGGGGACGCAGTAAGAAGAGGGCGGCTACAGGGCTGAGTGCCGTCTTTGTCATTGGGTTTCTGGGTCTGTATCTGTCCGGTTTATACAGCTATATGTTAATGAAGGCGTTGGCGCCAGCGAATATGGAAGTGCTGGTATTTGTATTCATGGGCATGGGCGCACTGGTGGGCGGACTGCTGTTTACCACTTTTGCGGTGAAGGGCGTAGTATTTGGCGGGAAGGATAATGACCTGCTGCTGAGTATGCCGGTGCCCACGACCCTGCTGGTGGCCAGCCGGGTAATCGCCATATATTTGGAGAATTTGCTGTTCTCTATTTTCGTTCTGATCCCAGCCGGGGTAATCTGTACTTTTGTGACACAGAACGGTGCAGGGCATAGCCTGCTGTTCTGGATGCGGCTGGGGATTGCGGTGCTGGCCCTTCCCTTGCTGGACACGGCATTGTCGGTACTGTCAGGGGCGCTGGTGGCATTCCTCTCTGCCAGGGTATCCCGTGGAGCACTGGGACAGAACATTGTGACAGGAATCTTCATGGCGGCCGTATTTTATTTCTCATTTAACCTTAGTAGCATGATTAAGAGCCTTACTGACAATGCTGCCAGAGTGAAAAATTCGCTTACCTGGGCTGCGCCTGTGCTGTGGATGGGGGAAGGCATTATGGGGGACTGGGGGCTGCTGCTGGCCTTTGTCTTGTGCTGCATTGTTCCCTTTGTTTTGGTGGTGGCTGGCCTTGGCCGGGTATACCGTCAGGCTGTGGCGGCTTTTTTTGCGCAATCCACACAGAATCACTACAGGCTTTCCCCGCAGACCGCCTCCGGGCAAAAGAAAGCCCTTTTGAAGAAGGAGATGCAAAGATTTTTTGGCACGCCCATGTATTTCTGGAATGCCGGTATCGGTCTGGTCATGCTACTGGCTACCGGAGTGGCATCCTTGGTTATGAAGGAAAAACTGCTGGCTTATGCGGAGATGTCCGGAATCCATCTGCCATTGCTCCCTATGGCAGCGTCAGTCATTGGTTTCTGTCTCTGCATTTGCCCCATTGCCGCGCCTTCGGTTAGCCTGGAAGGAAAATACCTCTGGGTCTTGCGGGAATCCCCAATAGAGGAAAGTTCCCTGCTCTGGATCAAGGTTGGCTTTCAGATGCTGCTCACCCTGCCATGTACAGTGATTGCCGGGATATGTATCTCTGTCGCTTTTGGCTTTGTCCTGTGGCAGGCAGTGGCCCTGCTCATCGCCACCCTGCTTTTCGCTGCGGGCCATGCCGTTTTTGGAATGCTGATGGGGCTATGCTTTCCGAAACTTGACGCAGTGAACGAGACTGTCATTATCAAGCAGTCTATGGCTGCCGTGTTGGCGATGTTCGTCCCTATGGCGTTACTTGGATTGGCGGCGGGGGTATATTATTGGGGCAGTAAAATGGCCCAGTGGATTGGGCTGGCGCTTCCCATAATGTTATTCGCTTTGTTTGCGGCAGTGTGTACCCTTATCCTTGCCAGACAGGGGACATCAATGCTGAAAAAACTATAAACAAAAACTAAATCGCGGATTTTCAGGAGCATGAATTATTCGCCGGATAAATACTGGGAGGACCATAATGAACGGGAAATTTTTTGAACTGCCATTGGAAAAGCAGGAAAAGATCATAAAAGCAGCATATGTGGTGTTTGCCCATAACAATTACAAAAATGCGTCCACATCCAAGATCGCGGATGCCGGTGACATATCAAAGTCCCTGCTGTTCCATTATTTCAAGAATAAAAAAGAGCTGTATTTATATCTCTGGGAGAATATCGACAGGATATCAAATGAAATAGAGCTGAAGTATTACAGGGAAACGTCAGATTTCTTTGAGGCCATGACCCAGAAGGTCCTGGCAAGGTGTGAGTTTATGAGAATGGCCCCCGATGAATATTTATTTTCACTACAGGCTCTTTTTGCGGAAACCCCGGAAATCAGGGAGGCAACTGGGAAGTCATATGATAAAACATATGAAGATGTGGCGGACAGGCTGCTGGAGACTCTGGATTTTTCCGTATTTCGGCCAGGTGTTGACGTAAGGATGCTGTTAGAGGAGATTGACAGCTACCTGTTCCGCTGTCTCTGGCAGATGCTTTCCATTGGGAAGCTTGACCCGGACGGTCTGGAAAAGGACTTTTTGAAGAGGGTCGGGCAATGGAGGATAGCATATTTGAAATAAGCTGCGCTGTCCAATGGAGGAAATATGGATATATACGGTTTTTGGAAATCGGTCATTGGCCAGGATGAACAGAAGATTCGGACATATTTTATTGAAGATGCCTATGTGAACTGGCATTGTACAAACGAGAACTTTACCGTAGAAGAATTTATACGGGTAAATTGTGAGTACCCTGGGGTATGGGAGGGGGATGTGGTGCGGGTGGAAGAAGCCGGGGACCTTCTTATCACTGTGGCCCATGTGCATTCCATCGATCAATCCCTGTCATTTCATGTGACATCATTTATCAGGACAAAGAATGACAGAATAATCTCCATAGATGAATACTGGGCAGATGACGGCATTGCTCCGGCATGGAGATTGGATAAAAAGATCGGGAGACCAATTAAAAGTGAAAAGGTTTCAAACCAGGTATCATAAAAAGGTGTAAAATAAAGAGGAATGGAATCAGTATGATGTGTGGTATTCTATAAGGGTATTAGTTGAAGAAGAGCATTATGGATAAAATTCTATTTGTGGGCATGATTATCTACCTTTTTATGGAACGTTGTTTCTGGTGGCGTTGTCATGCTTATTATTGGCATAGGGCCAGCAACCTTGGAGGAAACAGGATTCCGTCTGGTTCATTTTTTATCAGGAGACCATAAATATCTTGTGATCGGCACATATACCCTATGCGCCCTGTTGAGTGCGGTGTTTATCTTCCAGATAGCCGCCTTTTTGTTAAACCCATTTTTTATGTGAGGAGGGAAAAGATGAGGTTTGAAGCCGTGATTTTTGACTTGGATGGTACACTGCTTGATTCTATGGATGTCTGGGAGCAGATTGATATTTGTTTTCTTCAGAAGCGTGGACTGCCGGTTCCGGCAGATTATGTGGCTGAAATCTGTGCCCGCAGCTTTGAGGAAGCAGCGCAGTATACAATAGATTTATTTGGACTTTCCGAAAAAACGGAGGATATCATCAGGGAATGGAATGAGATGGCTGTTTATGAATATGCCCATCATGTGAAACTGTCGCCATACGCACGGGAATATCTTATCGAGCTTAAAAAATGCGGCATGAAACTGGCGGTTGCCACAGGGCTGCCAGGAGAATTGTTCCTTCCCTGCCTTGAACATAATTCTGTTTTGGGGCTGTTTGATATTCTCTGTTCTACCGATGAAGTAAAACGTGGAAAAGAGTATCCGGATGTATTTGAACTTGCGGCGCAGAGGTTAGGGGCAGAACCACAGCACTGTCTGGTCTTTGAGGATGTTCTGCCGGCTGTTAAAAGTGCAAAGCAGGCCGGAATGCTGGTATGCGCTGTATATGACAAATATTCTGCCCGGTACAGGGTGCAGATGGAGCAGGTGGCGGATCTTTACATAGCGGATTTCAGAGATGCTCCTTTACCAGATGCGGATTTCGAGGATGAAAAGGAGTGAATAGAAATTGAACATAGCAGGGGTTAAATTCGGTATAATCTTAATCATGACAGCCATATGTCTGGCAGGATGTACAAAAGAGGAAGCTTTTGTTGACAGCTGTGATTCGGAAATAGCGGAGCAGGTAACAAGTATTATGCAGGAATCCCAGAAGGGACGTTATAACCTGGAGAATTGTGAGGTTCTTGTTACGGAAGAAAGCAAAGAGGCTGGATTTTTGATTCGGAGAATGACATTCCAGGCAGACTGGAAACAGATCAGAGAACCGGAGGATGACCCGCTGATACAGGGAATGCTGCAGGCCAGGGATGAGCTGAAATCGCCTGGGGAGAAGGAGGCGGCAGGGAGGATCATTGATGGATATATAGTGGAAATGAATAGTGAGCCGGAAACGGAAAAGATCGAAACAAAATTCGTTGCACAAATTTCTCTGGAAAACGAAACATGGGAACTGTTTTATCCGTTTGTACAGGAGGGAAAGGAAACGCTGCTTCCACTCCAGGAATATGCGGAAGAAAACTGGTTTGAAAATGCCGAAAAGCGGATGCAGGAGGGACGCAGGCGTTTGATTGCTGAAATCACAGCGGCAGATGAATAAGGACAATGAGTGATAAAGGAGCAGACTATGAATAAAGATTTGGGTACAGAAAGTAAAATTGGGATTATGTGTGCAACGGCCAGAGAACTTGTCCCATACCTGTCCGTTATGCAGATCAGGAAAACGGATGAATGTGCAATGCATTCGTTTCATAACGGCACAATAAAGAATATATGCACAACGGCAGTTTATTCTGGCTGTGGAAAGATTAACGCATCCATTACGGCACAGCTTTTAATCGACAGATACGATGTGGATGCAATTATTTTTTCAGGAATAGCGGGCGGGATGAAAAAAGAGGTGAAGATATTTGACACAGTGGTATGTACCGCATCTTCATTCCACGATACGGATAATGAGATATACACAGATTTTCCGGTGATGAAAGCGCCGGTATTTTATGCAGATGATGGATTGACTGCACTGGCAAAGGAAGCAGCCGGAAGGATAGGGCGGAAAATACATTTTGGGTTTGCAACCACAGGGGACAGGTATATGGAGCCGATCCATCCAGACGCATTGTGCATTGATATGGAAACTGCGGCAGTGGCCCATGCCTGTTATCTGAACGGGGTTCCTTTTATAGCAGTCCGTTCCATTTCGGACAATGACAAAGAGGCCGGGCAGGAGGCAATCAACAGGAATTATGATAAGGCAGTACAGCAGTCATATCAATTTGTTTCAGAAATGCTTGAGGGGATCAGATAGGAGTCAGTTATATGCAGATTTTACAGACAAAGCAGCTAAAAAAATACTATGGCGAAGCCCACAATGTTACCCGTGCAGTGGATGATGTATCTTTTTCAGTGAACAAGGGTCAATTTGTTGCCATAGTTGGTACTTCCGGTTCTGTCCTTGTCCATGGAAAGGAACTTTCCCAGATGAATGATGAGGAGCTTACCACATTCCGCTGCCGGAATATAGGGTTTGTTTTTCAGAATTATAACCTTGTCCCAATCTTAAACGTGTATGAGAATATCGTTTTGCCGGTGGAACTGGACGGGGGCACCGTGGATCAGGATTTTCTGGATGGCGTGGTTCATGTGCTTGCACTGGAGGATAAACTGAAAAGCATGCCGAACAACCTCTCCGGTGGCCAGCAGCAACGTGTTGCAATCGCAAGGGTGCTGGTCACGAAGCCGGCAATCCTCCTTGCGGACGAACCGACCGGGAATCTTGACAGCAAAAGAAGTGCTGATGTGCTGGGGCTTTTAAAGCTTACCGGTGAAAAATTTAACCAGACCATTGTAATGATCACCCACAATCATGACATTGCCCTTCTTGCGGACCGCATCTTCCATATAGAAGATGGGGATTATTGTAGAAGTGCCCTCTGCCCCTCATAACCTATAAAAGATTTTTATAAAATAGAACTGTAAGAAGTTGTCTGCTTGATTAAGAGGTATATTAAATCAATTTTGCGTCTTCTTTGAATCGGTCAACGGAGGTATAATCTTATTAAGCCATAGTGGGCGGTGGTAGAATCGTCATGAAAATAAATCTATAACAAAGCCTGCGAATGGATTTGGGAAAGGAGTAAACTATATACAAAGCGAAAGCTGATATAATCCGGTATGCAATGCGGCACATAACAGAATTGTAAAATGCCGCATGCTACTATCCTATACAATCCTCTGTTTGTGGAACTGACTGTGACAATTATGATCGGAACAGAAAAGAAAAGCCGGCGGTACAGATAGACTATCTGTACTGCGGGCTTTTTTTGCCTTGCTGCATAAGAATATCATTTAAGGTGCGTCTGTTGCTTCTGCGTTTCTGTCAGTCCTTACCAGGGCAGAGGCAGTGGCCAACAGTACAGACAGGTCTTTCTCGTCACATTGAGAAAGAAGCCGCAGCAATTCATGGTATGTAGAGTCCGTTTTGTGACTGTCTGAGAAGATACAGTCATCCGCGGAGATATTCAGCGTTCTGCAGATATGGTAAAAACCTTCAATACTGGGGGAACAGCGGCAGCGCTCCAAATCTTTCTGGAAGGAAAGAGAATGGCCAAGGAGTTCTGCGCATGTAGCCTGTGTCAGACGTTTTTTTGCCCTGGCAGCTTTCAGTGCGTTTTTGAAAGCCTGGGCATCCTTGATTGATAGAGACATTGTCGTCACCTCCTATCTCAATATTTGAAATTTGTCAATATATCTCCCGACATATTTTTG
>CAJUFB010000084.1 GCA_910585805.1 uncultured Acetatifactor sp. | reverse complement strand
GACCCGAATTCCCCCACAAAGCTTTTGACGGAAATTGGGTTTGGCTATAAATGGGCCGGGGAGTGATGGAAGATGAAAACAATGGGAAAAGAAACAAGGAGGATGCTGTGCTGCCTGCTTGCTATCTGGCTGGCTGCGGCAGCAGGTTTCACCGTCCTTTTATCCTATATGACGAATGATTACCAGAAAACAATGGTGGAGCATGATTATGGGACGGCAGGGTATCTGGTCAACCACCCGGACACAAATGTGGCAGCCGCGTTTACGAAAGACAAAACGGACTCTGACCTGGAGGCCGGAAGGCGGATCCTTAAGGAAGCAGGCTACCATGGAAATGCAGATCCCAGACTGATTCCTGCCGTATATGCTTACCGAAAGCATACCGCCGCCTGGTTCGCAGGTTGTTTTTTTTGCGTTTTTTTGGCCGTTTTTCTCACAGTCTGGATTTACATCCGGAAACAAAACAAAGCGATAGCAAAGGCAGATGCTGTGATCACCCAGTTCCTTTCAGGGGATACGGGACAGAGGATCGACAGCGAGGAAACCGGGGACTGGTACAGCCTATTCCACAGGATCAATGAGCTTGCCGCTATCCTCTCTGCCCAGGCAGAACATGAAAAACAGACGCGCGAATTTCTGCAGGATATGATCTCAGATGTTTCCCACCAGTTAAAGACGCCCCTGGCAGCGCTAAAGATGTATGATGAGATTATGGCGCAGGAGGGAACGGACAGGGAGGCCATCCATGCATTCAGCCAGAAATCCCTGCGGGAAATACGCCGGGTGGAGGATGTGGTTTATACGCTCTTAAAAATAGCCAGGCTGGACGCAGGCACGGTCAGGATGGAAAAGGCGGAGGAAAACATGGAAATGCTCCTTAAGGATGTGACGGAACGCTTTGAGACATTTGCCACTCAGGAAGCGAAAGAAATTGTGTTATCCGGGAGCAGCGATGTTTTCCTTTACTGCGATGCCCTTTGGATGTCGGAAGCTTTGGGGAATGTGGTAAAAAATGCGCTGGAGCATACCGACAGAGGTGGGAAAGTAGTAATCAGCTGGGAGAGGACGCCCCTTCTTACAAATATTGTGGTGGAAGACAACGGAACGGGGATCCGCCAGGAGGATATCCATAATATATTCAGGCGGTTCTACCGGAGCCGTACTTCCCAGGATACCCATGGAATCGGCCTGGGGCTGCCGCTGGCAAAATCTATTGTGGAAGCCCATCAGGGGACGATTTCCGTAACCAGCAGGGTCGGCCGGGGCAGCAGGTTTGTCTTAAGCTTTTTCCATCTTACAAAAGAGTAGATCTTACTAAAAAGTAAGATGAAATTCATGTGAAAGTAAGACCCATCGGGTATGATAATGCCCGAAAGGCAGGTAATGAATATGAATATTCTTGAAGTACAAAATCTATGCAAGACCTATGGAAAAGGGGAAGCACAAGTCCGGGCGCTTGACCATGTTTCCTTCTCCGTGGGCAAAGGGGAATTTATCGCAATCGTAGGCGAATCCGGTTCCGGAAAAAGCACGCTTTTAAATGTGGTGGGAGCCTTGGATAACCCGACCTCCGGGAAAGTGCTGATTGATGGGAAGGACATTTTTTCCATGCCCGAAAAGAAGCTTACGGTGTTCCGCCGCCAGAATATCGGGTTTATCTTCCAGTCCTTTAACCTGATTCCGGAGCTGAATGTAGAGCAGAACATTACATTCCCTTTGCTTCTGGATTACCAGAAGCCGGACCAGAAGTATGTGGAGGAGCTGCTGGAGATTCTGGGATTAAAGGAGCGCAGAAAGCACCTGCCCAGCCAGCTTTCCGGAGGCCAGCAGCAGAGGGTGGCAATCGGGAGGGCGCTGGCGGCCCGCCCTGCCATCATCATGGCGGACGAGCCTACCGGGAACCTGGATTCCAGGAACAGCCAGGAGGTCATCACCCTCTTAAAATCCATGTCGGCCAAGTACAGGCAGACCATCCTGATGATTACCCATAATGAGAACCATGCGGATGCAACGGACCGGGTACTGCGCATGGCAGACGGAAGGCTGGAGGATTTGGGGGTGGCGGCGAGATGAGAAGTTATCTTGGGCTGATACCCCAGTATGAAAAGGTCCACCGCAAAAATAACCGGATTTCCGTGCTGTGCATCACGCTTTCGGTATGCCTTGTAATGGCGATTTTCAGTATGGCGGACATGGCGATGCGCTCTCAGAAGAATTATTTTATTAAAACCAATGGCGAATACCATGCGGCGCTCCATGATGTGGAGGCGGAGACGGCAGAACTGGTATCGGCAAGGGTTGACGTGGCTTTATCGGGATGGGTCTATCAGGGCAGTACGGGGATGCTGTCCGGCAAAGCCGTCAGTTTTGTGGGGGCAAATGAAGAAACAATGGAATCCCTGACCGAAATGGATATGACGGCCGGGGCATATCCTTCCCTGCCGGACGAGGCGTTGCTGAATGAAAACGCCATGGGGCAATGGGGACTGTCCATCGGCGATAACGTGACGGTTACGGTCCCGGACGGCTCACAAAAACAGTACCGGATTACAGGAACCCTTGCGGATATGGGCTCCATGCTGAAAGCGGATATCTGCGGGATGGCGCTGAGCGAGGAGGGCTTTCTTGCCATTGCGGATGAAAACGCGGCAGACGGAACCACCTACCGCATCCGGTTTAAGAGCGGCGCCCATATTCAGGAGGCTATAAGGGAAATCAAGAGCCAATTTGGCCTTTCTGACGGCCAGATCTCAGAAAATACAGCCTTGTTGGGCCTGATGGGGCAAAGCGAGAGCAATATCATGCAGGCACTCTATCTGATTGCGGCGATCCTGGTTTTCCTTGTTTTGATTGCGGGAACGGTGATGATCTCCGCAAGCTTTAACACCAATGTATTGGAGAGAACACAGTTTTATGGGCTGTTGCGCTGTCTGGGGGCATCCAGGAAACAGGTAAAGCATTTTGTGATCCTGCAGGGGCTTAAGCAAAGCGCGAAGGGCGTTCCAATTGGCCTGCTGGCGGGCCAGGCTGTGACATGGGCCGCCTGCCTGCTGCTTAAATCCATCAGCGGAGACCGGTTTTCAGAGGTTCCGTTATTTGAATTCAGTATCGCCGGCATATTGGCAGGGATTGTGGTGGGCTTCCTGATCGTCCTCCTTGCTTCCCTTTCCCCGGCGAAAAAGGCCTCCAGGGTTTCCCCTGTCACGGCGATCAGCGGAGGCTCCCAGCTGGCACAGAATAAGCGTGCGGCAAATACAAAGCTGTTCCATGTGGAAACAGGCATGGGCATGTTCCATGCGCTGTCCGGGAAAAAGAATTTATTCCTGATGACCTGCTCCTTTGCCATCAGCATCATGCTTTTCCTTGCTTTCCAGGTGATGGTCGTCTTCCTGGGCCAGGGCATGCCTGCATTAGCCCCGTGGGCGGGGGATGTATCTGTCACAGCCGCTGCAGGGCTGGAAACTTCTGTCATAGAAGAAATCGAAGCCGTTGATGGTGTGAAGCGTGCTTTTGGCAGAATGGAATACGGCGGCTTAGCTGTTTCCTCCGATACCGAGAGCGGAACGGCCACGCTGGTTTCCTATGAAGAGAATCAGTTCAAATGGGCAAAAGAGGAACTGAATGGAGGAAATATCGATGCGGTTTCGGGGGGAGCCGGAGATATCTTAGTGTCCTACCGGGATGGCATGCAATGGAAGGCCGGGGACACCGTGACGCTCCATACGCCTTTTGGGGAGAAACAGGTGAGAATTGCGGGTATTCTTTCTTCTACAAATGCGTCAAGTGAAGCGGGAAGCCTTGGATACATCATATGCTCAGAACAGCTGTTTACGGAGAGCATCGGCGGGTTAGGCTATTCGGCTGTGGATATACAGCTTGCAGGCAGCGGCACGGATGAGACAGTGTCGGCAATACGGAGCCTGCTTCCATCTGATGTCTCCATTGCAGATAAACGGCTGTCAAATTCGGAATCCCAGAGTTCCTACTATACAGGTGCGGTGTTTATTTATGGATTCCTGCTCATCATTGCGCTAATCACCGTGTTCAATATCTTTAACAGTATGAATGCCAGCGTGGCGGCAAGGACCAGACAGTATGGCGTGATGCGTTCCATTGGAATGGGAGCCGGGCAGCTCTACAAGATGATTGCTGCAGAGGCAGCCACCTATGCAGTATTGGGATGTGTCACCGGCTGCGTCCTGGGCCTGCCGTTGAATAAGATGATGTTCCAGTTCCTGATTGCAGATAAATGGGGAACGACCTGGCGGCTTCCGGCTGCCTCCCTGCTGCTGATCGTCATGTTATGTTTTGGATCTGCGGCGTTGGCGATCCGGCGGCCAATCAAAAGAATCGGGCGGCTGTCCATTGTGGATACCATAAAGCTGCAGCAGTGACACATGGATACAGACTGAAGAATAGTAAGGAAGTGTCTACGAATAGCGTCGATACTTTCCCGGTGTAAAGCGGGGATGGAGGTAAATCGCTGCTCCGCTATTGACGCTTTTGCGCCTGCTTATCAAATAAATCATTAGAGAAGCTTAACTTGCATATAATTCCTTTTTTTACAGATACTAACTTTACATCTGATGATAAAAGGCGAATGTCCGGGTGCTTCTCCGGTATCGCCTTAAGTAAACTCGACAAATGGAGGGAATGTATCTATGAAAGCAACAGGAATTGTGAGACGAATAGATGATCTGGGCAGGATCGTGATTCCAAAGGAAATCCGTAGAACGCTGCACATAAGAGAATCCGATCCGCTGGAAATTTTTACCGACAGGGAGGGTCAGGTGATCCTGAAAAAATACTCTCCTATCGGGGAGATGAGCACTTTTGCAAAGCAGTATGCGGAGAGCCTGGCCCAGGTGTCCGGCCACGCGGCGCTGATTGCGGACAGGGACCAGTTCATCGCAGCGGCGGGAGGGTACAAACAGATGGTCAATAAATCCGTCAGCAGGCAGATGGAAGAGAAAATCCACAATCGGGAGACCATTATGGCCACCAGAGGGGACAGAAGCTTTATTCCGGTCTGCGATGAGGGCGGTGACGAGTACCAGCATGAGGCCATTGCGCCGATTCTCTGTGAGGGCGATATTATCGGAAGCGTAGTGCTGTTACAGAATGATAATAAGAGCCGCATGGGAGAAGTGGAGCAGAAGCTGCTGATGTCTGCCGCAGGATTTCTGGGGCGGCAGATGGAACAGTAGGCGGCCGGGACGCGCAAGGGCTGAACCAGAGGCTGTGCAGGGGAAGGCAGTTATTTCCCGACAGCCTCTTTGCGGTGCCTGTTACTGTACTTTTCATCGGGGCATTCGATACTTTTCAGTTCCCGCTTCCGCTCATCTCTTCCAACAGCCTGATCTTGGTATCATACAGCTTCTGGGACAGGTCCACGTATACTTCATGCGGATTTACCAGGCGCTTAGTCTCATCCCACAGGGTGTCCAGCTCCTTCCGGCAGTATGCTCGGATATCCATAACCTTCGGAGAGGTATAGCAGCATTCACCCTTGTGGAAGATGTGTTCCATCAGGGGACGCAGCGTGTAGGTACCGCCGTGGAGTTTTGTCTTTTTCCAGGGTTCGGAGGGGTCAAAGAGCATCAGGTCATCGGTTTCACGATAAATTTCTTCTGTCAGGCAGATAAGGTCCGCCTTAATCTTACCGGTATCTTTTTCGTAAATACGGTAAATCTTTTTGTCACCGGGGTTGGTGACTTTTTCACTGTTTTCCGACAGCTTGATTTTAGGGATGAACTGACCGTCTGCATCCTGAATAGCCGCCAGTTTATAGACGCCGCCGAAGGACGGATTGTCCCTGGAGGTAATCAGGTTGGTGCCCACGCCCCAGGAGGTGATGGCGGCACCCTGTACCTTCAGGCTGTCGATGAGGTATTCGTCCAGGTCATTGGAGGCGGAGATGACCGCATCGGGGAAGCCTGCGGCGTCCAGCATCTTTCTGGCCTGCTTGGACAGGTAGGCCAGGTCTCCGCTGTCCAGGCGGATGCCATAGTAGCTTAAGGGGATTCCCGCTTCCCGCATTTCCGTGAAGACCCGGATGGCATTGGGAACACCGGATTTCAGCGTATCATAAGTATCGACCAGAAGGATACAGGCGGAAGGGTACATTTCCGCATAGGTTTTGAAAGCGGTATATTCGTCGGAGAAGCTCATAATCCAGCTGTGGGCATGGGTTCCCTTCACCGGCACGTCGAAAAGCTGGCCGCAGAGCACATTGCTGGTGCCGATACAGCCGCCGATGACTGCCGCCCTTGCTCCGTAAGTGCCGGCATCCGGTCCCTGTGCCCGGCGCAGACCGAATTCCATGATACCGTCTCCTCTGGCGGCGTAGCAGACCCTGGCAGCCTTGGTGGCAATCAGGCTCTGGTGGTTGATGATGTTTAAGATGGCGGTTTCCACCAGCTGGGCTTCCATGATGGGGGCGATGACCTTGATTACCGGTTCCCTGGGAAACATGACGGTGCCCTCGGGGATGGCGTAGATATCCCCGGAAAAACGGAAGGTTTTCAGGTATTCCAGGAAGTCCGCCCGGAAAATGCCAAGGGAGCCGAGATAATCGATATCCTCCTGGTCAAAGCGCAGTTCCTTAATGTACTGGATGACCTGCTCCAGGCCTGCGGAGATGGCATAGCCGCCGTCGCAGGGGTTTTTGCGGTAGAAGGCGTCGAAGATGACGGTTTCGTTCTGATCCTTGTGCCTGAAATAGCCCTGCATCATGGTCAGTTCATATAAATCCGTCATCAGAGTGAGGTTTTGTCTGTCCATAAGCTCCTCTTTCTGCCGTATGCGGCGTTTATTTTATGTTGCTGTTTATATAATGTGCTCTTTCGGTAATACTGCCATATTCCCGGCCCGGAATGAATGTGTGGCATTTATTCTATCTTTAATGTATATTCCTCCATCCCGGGCAGAAGAATGAGAAAGGATTCTATCGTGGTGCGGGCTTTCCCGGCTGCGGCAGTCAGTAGACCGTTGTCGATGGCTTCCCGGGCCATTGCTTCTTTCTGGTCCTGTGTAAAGCCTACATAGTCTTCGATGGTGATGTGGTTGAAGAGATTGTCTGACTCATCGAAAATCGTTATGCTGTCCTCTTTGATTTCATGGGAGAGAATTTCGCTTTCGGGCAGGGCAATGGTCACTATATGGGCAGGTTCGTTTACGCTTACCTGAAGTTTACTGAAATCAATGCCCGCTTTGATGACACCGTCGTAGGAGACGATGAAACTTTTGGAGGTAAAGGGGACTTTCCAACCATAGAAGTTTACCTGATTCTCGAATTTTCCCATGTTAGTGTAAAAATATTCCACAGATACCAGTTCCTGAATGGAGCGAAGCTGCTGGCCAAGGAGTTCACTGGTAATGACGGGTCTGGCGGTTTCCCGGCCGATGCGGGTGCCGAAAATAAAGACAAGGAGCAGGATGATGCATAAGGTGAGTATCAGGATAATCTTTTTGAACAGGCCGCCGGATTTTCGGGGGGCGGGGGTTTTCTTTGTCATGGTGGTCAGCCTCCGGGTCATATATGTAAATTTTACAGAAATTGACACAGTGCGTTTCAGTGCCGGCATTGTGTCATAATTACATGTGCTGCGGCGCATATGGAATCAGAAATTGACACAGTGCGCTTCTGTGTCAACATTATACCATGAGCGGTGCCATATTTCTATTGGGATTTTGAGAAAAGTCACGGAAAGAGATTTTGTGAATATGTGCATGAAACTTAGCAATATCTAAGAATAAAAGAGCACAGATTGAAGAGAAATTCAGATGAAAATATAGTACTCTTTACCTGCCAAATTCAATACGAGAAGGTAAAGAGTATGCATTTTTGACGTAAAATCGGCCCATTTATGGCAGGTTGCCTATTTCTCGGAAGTATTGGGCTGCCGAATCTTACAGTGCAGGCATCCCGGGCGCTGGGAGGTGCGGCCGCTTACGATGAAGAAGCGGAAGAATAGCTGCCAGTGGAGGACGACAGTACCGTTTTGGGGATCGTGGACAGGGCTGCGGAACCGGACTCGGATGCGGAGGATGCCGGAACCGGTTTTGGGGGGCAGACAGTCCCGCAGCCGGGGGTTTACTGTGGATGCACACAAACCGCAGGAGCATGCGGTCTGGCGCACAGCTGTCCTGCGAAATGAGCAGGAGAGCAGGGAATCGGTGCTGTCAGGGGCCTGTTGATTAAGGAAGCGCCATGGGAGGGAGAAATCATGCGGGAGAAATATGACAGGAGAGGGAAAGAAGAGCCGAAAGCCCCCAAAGACCCGGCTCTGAAACGAAAAGGCTTTTACATCATGCGCAGGAAGCAGATTGCCGGTTCCGTGCAGCCGGACGGGCGGGGAATCCAGTTTATCTACCTGGACGGGGGCAGGATGGAAAGCTTTGCCCGGATTACGGGCAATGTCACGGATGAGGGGGTGTTGGGGCTGCTGCGGACGGCAGAGGGCTTCCGCAAGCTGGTACACAGCATCGGCGTGACGGTGGAAATGGAAGAGGGAACAGGCCGGGAGGCAGACTTTGTCTTTCAGATGTATGGGAAGCCGGACGCAGGCGCTCCCGGGACACAGGTCAGGGTATCCGTTCCCGCAGATGGCATGGAGCGGATTGTGGAACTGTCGGATTATGAATGGTCTGCTTCCGACAATGTGCCGGGGCAGATTCGGTTTGAGTTTCCCCAGGCGGGAGTGCTGGCTGAGGCGTCGGTGAGGCTTTATCTTCAGGAGGGCTTTGAAGCGCCAGAGGAGGCAGAAGAGGAAGCTGTGGACCTGGAGTCGCCCCATTACGAAAAAATTCTGGAGAAATCGCTGCTCCAGACCGGAAATCCCGCAAGGCTGCAGAGGGCCATCCGAAAGGCAAAGCAGGGCGAGGACGTAACGATTGCCTTTATCGGCGGCTCCATTACCCAGGGGGCCGGGGCGGTTCCCATCCACACGGAGTGCTATGCCTGTAAGGCTTTTGAGGGCTTCTGCCGCCTCGCGGGAAGAGGAACGGAGGAGAATATCCATTATATTAAAGCCGGGGTGGGCGGGACGCCCTCCGAACTGGGGATGCTGCGCTATGAGAGGGACGTGCTCCGGGAGGGCAGCGCGGAGCCTGATATCGTGGTGGTGGAATTTGCGGTCAATGACGCGGGGGATGAGACGGGAGGAGTCTGTTATGATTCCCTGGTCCGGAAAATCCTGTCCGCAGGGAACCGTCCGGCGGTGGTTTTGCTGTTTGCAGTGTTTGCCGACGACTGGAATCTTCAGGAGCGGCTTAAGCCTGTGGGAATTGCTTACGATTTGCCGATGGTAAGTATACGGGATGCCGTGGTAGGGCAGTTTTACCAAAAAACAGGAGAGGGGAAAGTGTTCGGCAAGGCGCAGTTTTTTTACGACTGCTTTCATCCTTCCAATCTGGGGCATCGGGTCATGGCGGATTGCCTGGAAAACCTGTTCCGGACAGTGGAAGCCATGCCGGATGGAACGGATTGCCTGCATCTGGAGCGGATAGAAGCGCCTTTGGGGGGAGAATTCGAGGCGGTCAGGCTGTTTGACAGAAAATCGGCGGCAGAGGGGATACGGGTGGACTGCGGAAGCTTCTGCCATTGGGACGGGGAACTGCAGGCGGTGGAAATGGACAGGGACCTGACGCCCACAAAGGAATTTCCCAATAACTGGATGCACCGGGCGGGCGGAAGCCCGTTTTCCTCTGTGGGAAATGCCTCGTCCATGGGAGATGCCTCTGTTGTGGAAAGTGCCCTGTCCATGGGAGACGCTTCTGTCAGGGATGGTTCCTCGCTGACAGAAGCTCCCTTCCGGATGGAGATTGTCTGCAGTGCGCTGATTCTGGTGTATAAGGATTCCGGCAGCAGCCTGGCGGGCAGGGCGGAGGTTTTTGTGGACGGGGAAAAGGTTCTCACGGCGGACCCCCGTGAGAACGGATGGCTCCACTGCAATCCGGCCATCTGTTTCCGGGGCAGGGAAAGGCGGAAATACCATGTGGAGATACGCATGGCTCCCGGGGATGAAGATAAGGAATTTACGATTCTGGGATTCGGATATGTGGGGTAGTGGGGATGGAAAGGATTATCTGATGAAAATGGAGTTAAAAAAGGACAGCCTGCCGCCTGCCTGAGAAAGAAGCCTGTTGAAAGAGGGGGGATATGGGGGTACAATAGGACATAAGCAGCGGCGGCAAAGCAGCGGAAGGCGTTGGCGGCGATTTGGGGCGGAAGCGCCTGTATCAGGCATTCCGCAGGCAGACAGGGGCCGGGATCAGCTGGAGCATGTGACGGCAGTTTCGCTGTTTTTGCCTGTTCAGCCGGAGGTATACGAGGAGGAAGCATCAGAAAATGAAAGAGATTATAGAGAGGATTTTGCCTTTGTGGGGCTTGGAAGCCCGGCAGTTGTCGCAGATTTATTCCTCCGCATGGGAGGTGGACCATTCCTGTGTAATGAAAGCGTATCGGGACAGAGACCAGCTGGAAAGGAACCTGAGGATATCTGAAATCCTATCGGAATGCCATATCCCGGTTGCGGAGGTAGTGCCCGCCAGGACGGGAGAAAAATACGTTGCGGAGGAAAATTGTTACTTTTTCCTGTCCCGAAAGCTGCAGGGAAGCAACATCACGGATATAAAAGACAGGGCAATGGCCCGCAAAATGGGCTGTGCCATGGCGCGGCTGCACAGGGCGTTCCGGGAATGCGAGAAAGAAATCCCATTCTGGGACAACAGTCTGCTGGATGAGATGAAGGGATGGGTAGGGGATCATTTAGCTAAAGATGAGTGGCAGATCGTGGACAGGAAAACCTATTCCAAAGCGGTGGAAGCCCTGGAAAACGTCTATGACTGCCTGCCGAAGCAGCTGATCCACAGGGATGTGCATTTCGGGAATTTCCTGTTCTTTGAGGGCGAGTTATCGGGATATATCGACTTCGATCTGAGCCAGAGGAACATCAGGATTTTTGATATCTGCTATTTCCTGGCGGGGCTGCTGGCGGAAGAGACGGAGGAGGCTTTTACGAAAAAGGAGTGGCTGGAAAGCGTGGAAGCCGTCACCGCGGGCTATGAGAGCGTCCTGCCCCTGTCTGCGGAGGAAAAGAATGCGATTCCCTGCGTGATGGAATGTATCGAACTTCTGTTCGCGGCATATTACCTTGGCATAGAGGACAGGAAACATGCCGGGGATGCATATGGGGTGTTCCGTTTTATACAGAATTGTGAAGAGTATATTTGATTGCGACAGCCTCCTTATGGCTCATGCAAATGCCGCCAGATACAAAGAGGAATGTCTGGGCGAAATCATCAGGAATCTGCAAAGCTCCCGCGCAGCGCAGAAGATGACTGAAATGACAGAAGAAGAGCGGGCGTGGCTGTTGGTAAAGATGATATGCCTTGAAGACGTCAGGGCACAGAAAATCTTAAGAGAGGCGTTGTGGCTATGATTATGTTCCGGATAGATTCTTCTGCCCGGGGAGGAAAAGTAATGCAAAGTAATGTTGGTTCCGGAAGGCCATTGACAGAAGGCTTCAGTCCAGTTATAATGACTATAAAGACGAAAATGGTCAAAATGGAGGGATAAGGTGCCGAAAAGCTATTCAGAGCAGGAGCGGGAATACATCAGGGAGCGATTGAAGGAAGAGGCCGCACAGTGCCTTGCAAAGTACGGCGTCCGCCGCACCACGGTGGATGAAATCGTGAGGCGGGTGAAGATTCCCAAAGGAACGTTCTATCTCTTTTATAAATCCAAGGAGCTGCTCTTGTTCGAGGTGATTCAGGAGCAGCAGGAAAATATCAACCGTCAGCTATATCAGGCTGTCTCTGAGATGGACGGCAGGGAGGTCTCGGCGGAAAAGCTGACGGATCTGGTGTTTGATTTTTACAAAATGACGGAGAGGACGCCGATTTTGAAGCTGCTTGACACAGGGGAGGTGGAGCTGCTTGTGCGCAGGCTGCCGCGGGAAATCGTGGAGGAGCATTTTCAGGACGATAGGGATACGATTGAGAAGATGCTGGCTTTGTTCCCGGTCAAAAAAGAGGTAGACACAAAGGTTATCAGCGCCGCTTTCCACGCAATCTATTTTGCCACGCTGCATAAGGCGGAGATTGGGGAGGCGCAGTATGACGGGGCGCTGCGCATGATGATTTACGGTATTATCGTGCAGATTCTGGAATCCTGACGTTTTATGGCATGGCTATGGAGGCTGTCGAATGCTGCCGCGTTTTATGGGTTTGCCTTATTGAACCGAACTCTCTTTTTATACTGCAGACCGCCAGGATTTGCAGTGATGCCTATGGGAAGATACCTGGCTGGCGGTCTGCAGTCGGGTAGTGCTGCAAATTTAATCGGTGTGCAGTATAAGTTGGAGGCGTTGTCATGGAGGAACTTTTAGGCAGTATAATATATAGATTCAGGAGAATCTGAAAAGTCCGGCAAGCGGCCGGACTTTTCACAGGAAATTATTTGACTATTCATGTAAATTTAGTCATATAGTATAAGGAGGAACATATGATACAGGTCAGTAACCTTTCGTTCAGCTACACCAGGCAGCCGTTCATATCCGGCATGAATTTCAGCGTCTCCGCAGGTGAGATCTTCGGATTCCTGGGGCCCTCCGGGGCGGGGAAAAGCACGCTGCAGAAAATCCTGATTGGGATGCTGGGGACATACCAGGGCTCTGCCGTGGTAAACGGGATTGAGTGCAAAAAGCGCACAAAGGCATTTTATGAGGAGATAGGGGTAGACTTCGAGTTCTCCACCATGTACGAAAAGCTCACGGCAAGAGAGAACCTGCGGTTTTTCGCGTCCCTGTATGAGAAAAAGCCCCGCCCCATGGAGACGCTTTTGCGGATGGCAGGCCTGGAGCAGGACGGGGACAAGCGGGTAGCCCAGTATTCGAAGGGCATGAAATCCCGCCTGAACTTCATCAAAGCCCTGCTCCATGACCCGCTTCTGCTCTGCCTGGACGAGCCTACCAGCGGCCTTGACCCTACCAACAGCCGCATGATGAAGGATATGATTCTGGCGGAAAAATCCAGGGGGAAGACCATCCTGCTGACCACCCACAACATGCAGGACGCGGCCGAGCTCTGCGACAGGGTGGCGTTCATTGTGGGCGGCAAGATATGTGCCCTTGACAGCCCCCACAACCTGATCATGGCAAAAGGCGCGGCGACGGTGACTTATACCTGGGTGGAGGAGGACGGGGAGCACAGCGCAGACTGCCCGCTGGGGCGGCTGTCCTCTGACGGACGGCTGAAAGGCCTGATTGCCGGGAACCGTCTGCAGTCCATCCACAGCAGCGAGCCCACTTTGAATGACATTTTTATGGAAATCACGGGGAGGACGCTGTTATGAGAGTGAAAGCTATGTTTTTGGCGGATATGCGTTTTCAGGCAAGGTACGGTTTTTATTTTTTATACGCGGTCCTGACTGTGGTTTACGGCATGGTCCTTTATGCGCTTCCCGAAGGATGGCGGGAGAAGGCGGCTGCCATTTTGATATTCTCTGACCCGGCGTCCATGGGGCTGTTCTTCATGGGAGCCATCGTGCTTTTGGAAAAGAGCCAGCGTACGCCATGGGCGTTTGCGGCCTCTCCTGTCCGCCCCATGGAATATGTGATTGGGAAAGTGGGCTCTTTGTCCGCCGTTTCCCTTGCCGTGGCCGCTGTATTGGCGCTGACCGCGGGAGTGGGGAATCTGCCGATGGTGCTGCTTGGCACGGCCATGGCGGGCGGGATGTTTACGCTTTCCGGCATTGTGGTGGCAGCGAAGATAAGCAGCCTGAACCAGTTCATCTTATGGACAGTGCCGGTGGAGGTCGTGGGCTTTGTGCCTGCGGTACTGCATCTATTCGGAATCACGCCGGACTGGCTTCGATACTATCCTGTGAATGTCTGCATGGAGATGGTCTCTGGCGCTGTGCCCTCCCCGGCAGGGATTTTCGTGGCGGCGGCATGGACGGCGGTTCTGCTGGGGCTTTCAGGACAGGCTGTCCTGGCCATGTGGGGCAGCGGGGGAGGTGGGAAGTTATGAGGGCTGTGCGGTTGAGTTTTTTGCAGATGCTGGCCTGTCTGGGGCGGGACAGGATGCTGGCTGTGGCCTGTGCCGCGCCGGTGCTGGCAGGGGGATTGTTCCGGTTCGGTATCCCTTTCCTGGAAGCTGAACTGACGGAATGGCTTTCTGTGCCGGCCATCATTGCGCCTTATTACAGGTTGATTGACGTATTCTTCGGGATGCTGTCGCCTGCCATGTTCTGCTTTGCCTCGGCAATGGTTTCGCTGGAGGAGGCAGACGAAAGGACAGCGGCCTATCTGTTCGTTACGCCGCTGGGGAGAAGGGGCTATCTGGCGGCGCGGCTCGGAGTGCCCGGCGCTGCGGCGTTTCTTGTGACTCTTGTGCTGCTGCCTGCTTTCAGGCTGACGGCTTTTTCGGCCGCCGCCCTTTTGCTGCTTGCGGCTGCGGGAGCTTTGCAGGGGGTGATTGTTGCGCTGTTGATTCTGACGGTTTCGTCAAACAAGCTGGAGGGGATGGCAGTGGCGAAGCTGTCCATGCTGCCCGTATTTGGGGCGGCGGTTCCGTTCTTTATTGAAGAGGACGTGCAGTATGTGCTGTTTTGGCTGCCTTCTTACTGGATGGGGAGAGCGGCATGGGGGGATGAATTGCTTTCCATGGTTCCTGCGTTCGCTTTGTCGGGGGTGTGGATTTGGGTTTTGCTCAGAATGTATTTGCGTAAAAAAATAAACGGTTCATAATTTGCTTACTCAACTGAGAAGTGGACGAATGGGCGGGGGCCAGAAAAGAAGATATCAGGCGATGGAATGGAAACGGGATATGCTGTCCATGAATTTGGTCATGGATATGCTTTTTATACTGCGGCGGGAAAACAGCCGCTGTATGAATTGCATCGTTCGCCCCTGCTGTGAATGGGATGATCCGACTCTGCAATGCGGATTGACTGCTGGTCGGCTTTGCGCTATACTTTGAGTGGTTCAATTCGACCAAAATACAGAAAAAATCAAATCGACAGAGGCAGCAGGCATTCGGCTTCCCGATGCCCTGCGGGAATACTATCTTGCTTGCGGCAAGGATGAGACCGCTGGGAATTGCCTCTTACGAGGACAAGATTGTGCAGCTTGCGGTAAAGAAAATACTGGAAGCGATTTATGAACCGAGATTCCTTAACTGTATGTATGGGTTCAGACCAAACAGAGGATGCCATGATGCGATAAAGGAAGTCCACCGTCAATTACAGAACGAATGGATTAACTATGTGGTGGACGCAGACATCAGGGTTATCACCAGTTAAAAATTACCACCAGTTACGGCTGGAAGCCCCAGCCATAACTGACTTTCGCTGTCTACGCTTTGCCCCAGCCATAACTGACTGCCACGCAAGACTCGCTACTGCTGGTTGGCCAGACCTTCGCAGACAGGATTTGCACCTGTTAGATTAATTGCCCTTTGCTGGGCGCACAACTGGAATTAGTCTGGCTGCATCGGCAATTCGCTTTCTTCAACCGGAACTGCTTCAAGGTCAATATTAGACCAATAAGAGCCAATATCTGAACTTGTAAAGTATTCAAAATTGCCCGTGGGGGATTTCAGCTTTCCGCTCTTGACTCCATTACCGACATAAATCAGTTCGTAGTTTGTCCCATCTGAAAGGTTAAATCGAAAACTGGTCACATCTGCTCCTGCGGTTTCTTCAACTTGTTTGTCTTCCAATGATAAGTCCTCAAACCTATCATACAAGTCTGTTATGTCACTTTCTGCAACGACTACTTTCTTTTCCGCTGATACAGGTACTCCCGCATAGTGGTACATTTCAATATTTTCAACATCTCCAACTTCAAAGGGAAAGTCGATATTGACCGTTTCTCCATTACAGCCGACCAGCCCCACCATTAAAATCAGCAAGGCTATCAAACCTATCATTTTTTTCATATCATCGCACTCCTTTGTTAATTCCGATTTATTGGCTTGCTCTGAAAAGTATAGCAAAATAGGAACCGGCTTTCAAGAGGCATATTTCTTAATTCGGCATAGCGGGGCGGCTGCCAATTCGACAAAGTTTTACTGTGAAAGTCTTGAATCTTGTCTGCGGAAAACGCGCAGTCAAAATGAGCTCCCCTGCTCATTTTGCAAGACAGCTGTGCGCCAAACCGCATGCTCTTGCGGTTTGTGTGCATCCACAGTAAACCCCCAGACTTTCATGCACGGTGGAGCAGCCCGTTGCATGGGGGTTTACTGTGATATTTTACCACACATGAGCATTGGAGCCGGGGTTGTCCGAGCCGTAGCCCTCCAGCAGATTGACAA
>CAJUFB010000083.1 GCA_910585805.1 uncultured Acetatifactor sp. | reverse complement strand
ATTGAGGGCTATATATTGTCAGGCTTTAAAAATATTCAAAAGTTGTAAACTGGTGTCTTTAATATATCCCTGTATTTTCTCCATGACAGCTACGGCTCTGTTTTTCCGTCCCTCGGCTGTAAAGGTTGCCCTGACATCAGCCGTTCCGTTCAGATTCACATACCAGTCAAAAGTAGTGTCCGATGTTGGCGTTACCCGATATACAAATTGATTGATGACTTCCTCACTGACCTTCGTTCCGCTAAAATCTATCAGCGTACTGATTATTCCGTCTAATTCAAGTCCGCTTTTCGGCTGTTCGTCCTTTGGTGCTTGATTTAACTTTTCCTGCAACTGCTGAATTTCGTCATCAATGGGTTTCCGCATGGTCTGATATTCTTCTTTTGACAGCTCGCTGTCCGCCCTCATGGCAATAAGATTTGTCAAGCGGGTCTGTGCCTTATCAAGTTTCGCTTTGATGGACACTGCATCATGTTGATTTTCGCTAAGCCTTTCATCCTTGTAATAACGCTTAATAAGGTCTACCGCAATCAGAACAGATGCCTTTCTATCCTGCCAGAGATGCTCTAACAATTCTTTTGCCATAAAATGAAGTTTCCAATCAGTTATCATCTTAATGTCGCAATAGCCCTCAGTATCTAAGCCGAGAACCTCCCGCTTTTTCTTATTTCCATTGTTTATCTGGTTGTAACATTGGTAGTCGTAAGAAATCTTGCCGTCCAGTTTTGTATGCCATTTATCTTTTCTGAAAGACGAACCGCAGGAACAACGTAGCTTGTTTACCCATATGTCTTTGGAATCACGCTTGCTGTGTGTTGTCTTTGTTGTTGACACTAAGGACGGCTTCACCCTGCTTTCCCTTATCTTCTGGGCTTTGTCCCATATCTCCTGCGAAACAATAGCAGGGAAATCGCCCTCTACATATTCATGAGTGGACATATCCAGATTGTTAATCCTCTTTTGCTCCAGAAAATTGTTGCTTCTCGATTTGTTATAGCATTTCGTTCCCGTATAGGTGGCATTTTTAATCGCCCGCATAATATTAGATACGTTCCATTTTACGATTCCTGATGCCGTTTTCCTTTTTTGCTCTGTCAGCATTTTTGCAATCCTCATTGAACCATAGCCTTGCAGATACAGGTCAAATATAATCCTAACTGTTTCTGCCTGTTCTTCATTGATGACATAGGTGTCGCCTACACGGTCATAGCCTAATATGTTTCCATTTCCATAAAGGACACCATTATCTCGGCTGATTTTCTGACCTGCTTTCACACGTTCGGAAGTCTTACGGCTTTCCTTTACTGCTTACTCTGCCATTCCTCCAAAAGCTGGATAATGATGCCCTCTATATCGTCATTGGAATAGTCTTCCGAAAAATACCTGCTGATCTTATCGCCTTTGATCGTTACTTTTCTCTCTTTTGGTTTTTCCTCTGCCAGTATCAGCCTGACCATCGCCAATGTCAGCTCCCCGCTTTTCCCATACTCCTTCAGCTTTGACGATTGGGAAGCGTTCATTGCCGCCCCCGTTTCCTCAAGGATAACCAATACCCATTGTTGGGCTTCTTCGGTCAGGAAAGAAATATCCACGCCCTGGGCTATCCCTATCTTTTTCTTATCCACCATGTCAAGCAGTTCATCAGAAAGCCTTGCAAGCCACACATACCTCTGCACGGTCTTTCCGCTCTCCCCGGCAGCTTCCCCACTTCGTCAAGGGTACTGCCGCCCTTGCTGCCCTGGTGCTTCATCGCTTCGTACTTCATGGCGTAAGCCTTTGCCTTCTCACTCGGTAAAATGTCCTCCCGCTGGATATTGGAATCCACCATGATGATCGTAGCTTCATCGTCCGTATAGTTCCTGACAATGACGGGCATCGTGTCAAGCCCTGCCCTTTCAGAACCCCGTTTCCTCCGGTGTCCGGCTATGATCTCATAGCCGCCCCCTGTCCTCGGTCTTACAATTCCGGGTACAAGCACACCATATTTCCCGATGCTCTCCGTGGTTTCCTCCATTTTTTCATCATCAAGGACACGAAAAGGGTGTCCTTTGAATGTATGTAGATCCGCCAGCTTCGCATGGATGATCTGCTCCCCCGACGTGTTTTCTGCGCCGCCAAATAGATCATCAAAGCTGTTCAGCCTGACTTTTGATGCGCTCCCTGCCTTACTGCCCATTGCCAAGCACCTCCTTTGTCAAGGACTGGTATGCCCCGGCAACCTTGCCTTTCGGGTCATGCTCATAAATGCTTATGCCCTCTGCGGACGTTTCCGCTGCCCTCACCGACATCGGTATGCTGTTCTCGAATATCCGCCCCCTGCTTCCGTAGGTTTCGATAAGCAGCGCCGTAATATCCCTTGCGTAGTTCGTGCGGTTATCTACCATTGTCAACAAAATACCCTCAATCTCCAGCTTCGGGTTAATCTGCCGCTTTACCTTGCCTATGGTCTTGATAAGCTGCTCCAGGCCCTTCACGGGCAGGTATGCCGCCTGCACAGGAATGAGTATGCTGTCGGCGCAGGCAAAGGCGTTTATGGTGATCATTCCCAGCGAGGGCATACAGTCGATCAGAATGTAATCGTACCCGCCCTTTACCCTGTCCACATAGGAGCGAAGCATAATTTCCCTGCTCATCACGTTCACAAGGGAAACCTCCAGGCCGGACAGCTCAATGTTCCCCGGCATCAAGTCAATGCCTTCCTCATGCTTTAAGATACCGTAATCTGGTTCCATTTCTTCATCATTGATCACCTTTTCCAATACGTTCGCAAGAGTAACATCCAGCTTGTCCGGCTCCGTGAAGCCCAGGCTTGCGGTCAAGCTACCCTGCGCATCCGCATCAATCACTAAAACTTTCTTTCCCTGTTTCGCAAGCCCGATCCCCAGGCTGCTCGTTGTGGTGGTCTTGCCGACTCCGCCTTTCTGGTTTGCTATCGCTATCACTTTACACATGGTTTTATTCCTCCGTTTAGTTAGATTTTTCTTTGATGTTGGCTTTCTGCACTTCCACATAAGCCCGGTAATACCTGTTTGTACCCTTGTTCCGGTACAGATCCGAAACTTCCGTCACAGCCACTTTGGGCTGTCTTTTCAAAATCTTCTCGAACCACTTAATATCATTCTTCGTTCCCATCAGTCGAATTTTCAGCACGTTTCCTCTCCATTTCTGCAAGGATCTCCTCAATGGACTTCTGCTTTTGGCAGTATTCCGGATAACGGAGTTTAATGCCCTGCCAGAAGTACATCGCATAACCGCAGCAGAAAATATCACTCACCGAATACTCCCTGCACTCCCTAATCTGCTCGTCCTTGCGCTTATAATCGTCAACACTCGGAGTACCGTCTGTGTAAAGGTTAAAAGCAAGCCTTACCACCCGGACACTGCCGCTTGTCTGCCAGCCCTGGCGCAGACACTCCGGCTTGATGAACCCAGACTTCATATCATAGATCTGGCTGAAATGATTCCTTGTATCCTCTGAAATACCGAGAATGTAAATCAAAGCCTTGTGATAGCAGTCCTGATGCCTCGCCTGCTCCAATTTCTCATAATAAAACTTCTCATGTTCCTCGTTCGCAAAAACCATGTGTGTGTTGTTGGCGCTCTGCGCCCCTGCTCTTAACGCTGTGTTGTTCATCCCGTGAACCTCCTTTTTTATTGAATAAAATGACTGTTACCAAATGTGCATTTTAATTTTGTTGGACTAGCCCGACGTAACAGTTTCTTCTAAATGGCTAAAATCCTCTTTGAAAGGCGTAAAAAAGAGCGCTTCGATTATTTCCGAAACGCTCCTTAGGAATCTGTGAATTTACACTGATTTTGTTGGACTCCGAGATGAAAATTGCATTATGGCGTATTATGATGTACCAACGCAAAAAATTTTGTTGGACTTTTGTTGGACTTCCGGTATTTTTGTTGTACCCAAAATCTGCATCACACGGGGCAATTTTACTCTGAATTTTGAATTGTTAATCTTCTAATAATACACGTTTTCTTTCTATCATTTCCCCGATTCTCTCGATATATTGGGAAACGTCTTTCACATTTTCGCTTCGCTTAATCAGCCCGTCAGGGTATACCCTTTTTGACACGCTCCCGGCTCCGCAGGCGACTATGGTCTGTTTCTCCTCCATGATCAGCACATTATAAAGCCCCAGCTTCCCCTCTTTCGCATACCCCACATTTTCAAAATTCCCCGACATATTTTTCTGGCGATAAAGATAATACGGAACCAGCCCCAGCCGCTTTGCTCCCTCAGCAGCGATCCTCATGGTTTCATCCGTATTGTGCAGCATGCCGGTTCCTCTTTCCTGCACCATCTGGTTCAGCTGGGATGCACGCTTGACCGCAAGAGAATGCACCGTAAGACTGTCCGGCGCCAGCTCCGCCACCCGGTTCACGGTATGCCGCACTTCCCTCTCGTCCTCTCCGGGCAGCCCCAGGATCAGATCCATATTAATATTGTCAAAGCCCATGTTTCTTGCCAGCGCATAAGCCTGCTCCACCTGTTCCACGGTCGCTTTCCTGCCAATATAGTCCAGCGTTTCCTGATTCATGGTCTGCGGATTTATGGAAATCCGGCTGACTTCGTGCCGCCTGAGCACCTTCAGTTTTTCCTCCGTAATGCTGTCCGCACGCCCCGCTTCCACCGTGAATTCCTTTACCGGCGAGAGATCAAACAGGGCCTTTAACCGCGTCAAAAGCCTGTCCATCTGTTCCGGTTCCAGAGTCGTTGGGGTACCGCCGCCGATATAGATCGTATCAAGACTCTTTCCCCTGCCCCATTCCGCCGCATACTCAAGCTCCCGAATCAGACAGTCAACATAGGCATCCGCCAGCTTTCGATAAGCGCTGATCGGAAAAGAGGTAAAAGAGCAGTACAGGCAGGTGGTGGGGCAGAACGGAATTCCCACATACAGGCTATAGCCATGGCAGACAGCGTCCAGGAGCCTGCGCTCCCTTCCCGCAATATCCACGGCAAGCTTCGCTTTTTCTGCGCTGACATAGTATTTCTGCCGGTAATATTCCACAATCTCCTGCTCTGTTTTCCCCTCTTCCAACAGCTGGGAAGCAATCTTGACAGGGCGGATCCCGGTGAGATTTCCCCATGGAAGCTCCTTCTGCGTCACCTGGCTCAGCACACGGTACAGAAAGCATTTAAATCCGTATTTATAGCGCTTTTCTGCCTCTGTCTTCCTATCCGTCCCGTCATCTTTTTCTGCCTTTTCCACTGCTTCTTCCTCTGTCTGATCCTCGGGCTTCCTGATAGAATTTTGTGCGGAAATCTCTCCTGCATCCCAACGATATTCTTTTCCCTCTATCGCAATGGTTGCGCCGTCCGGACTCAGCAGGATCCGGATGCGAATATCCGGACTCAGGCTCTCTCTTTTCTCTTCCCTCATCTGTGATGTCAGTACACAGACCTGTTCCTCCGGATAAAATGCCTTTACAATGGAATTCACATCATATTCATAATTCGCCCTGTTTAACTCTACAGCTAACATTGTTTTCTCCTATTCCAGTCCCGCAATTGTCCGTTCCGGACCTTCTCCCGCATAGCATTTCCGGCCGCCCCTTTTCCTTCCTCTTACACACAGCTCCGGCATCTCCTGATCAGTGGTTTTTTGTAAAATACTGCGCGTGCATAAGCTTCTTCCGCCAGCCTGTCATACAGGGCACGTACCTCCCCGAATTCTTCCTCGGAGGGTTCCTCGCGGGCAAAGCTGTTTTTCTCCAGGATGCGGCAGAAGGCCTCGTATTCCGTATCGCTTACCCGGAAGGAATGCTGCAGAATATGGCGGAATTCCTCTCCGTCAACATTCAGTTCACGCCTGATCCCCGCAAGCTGAAATACCCTCCTGAAATTCCGGTATAACAGGAAAATGCGTTCTCTTCTGTCCGCCCTGACAAAAAGCTCCCTGCGCCGGTTTTCGTCCCATTTCTCCAGGCACCCGAAAGCTGCCAGCAGCATAAAAATCGCCAGTACAGCTATAAATATACGGAATTCCGTCTTTTGCATCAGCGGCGTACGCTGCTCCTGCTCCGCAGGCATCTGCTGCAGTTCACCGCCTGTGCCCGGCACATTGTCCAGATCTCCCTCTTCCCGGCCTGCTCCCACGGGCAGCCCGGATAAATCTTCTTTGTTCCTGTCCGGGTCAACCGGCTGAACCGGATCCCGGTCCGGCTCCATATCATTGCTTCCTTCTGGTACATCATTCTGCCATGTCATCTTATCCTGCTGCCACAGTTCCTCATTCTCTGCCAGCATCAGTCCCTGTCCTGCCAGCTGTCCCAACTGTCCCAGCTGCTCCATCCGGTTATCTTCCGGAAATGCCACCGCCCCGGGTGTCATCTCCACCGGCACCCATCCGATGGCATCCAGATAGACTTCCGCCCAGGCATGGGCCTGTTTTCCCGTGATCACCGCGGTATAGGTTCCTCCAGTGTCAGAGACAAAATCAGAGGGCGAAACCGTATACCCGGTTACATATCGGGCCGGAATCCCGAAATACCTCAGGGCAAGCACTGCCGCCGATGCAAAATGCACGCAATATCCCTCCCGGCTGTCAAACAGGAAGTACTCCACAAAATCTGTTCCCGAAGGATTGTTCTCCGCATCCAGGTTATAATCCGCCTGCCTGTCCAGCAAATGGATCAGGTCCAGGGTACAGGAATAAATATTATCCCTGCGAATCTCCTCTCTCTCCAGATATGCCGTCATCCGGGGCAGTTTTTTATCAGGATATTCCAGGAAATTGTCGTAGACATACCGGCGGTAATGCTGCTCCGTCTCCGCCAGCTCAGCAGGCAATACATTCCTTCCGCCGAAGCCGGACAGAAAATAATACTGAAACCCATACTCATTGCCCTTCCTGACTACACTTCCGTCGCCATGCACCTGAAATTCCTCTGTCAGCAATGCTCCGTAAGGATAAATACTATAATTTCCCCTGCCTCCCAGTTCTTTCATCTCGATATAAGCGGGTGAAGCGCCATGCTGTAATTCCTTCGCAGCCTCATAGCTGATATTGGCAAGCTCTCTGTAATTTTCCGGCAGTTCCATCCCATGTCCCCGGTAGTACTCTTCCATCTCCCGATCCGTCTGGGCCAGCCATTCTTTTTCATCGTAAGTAACCCCTACAAACCCTTTCAGGTATATGGTACCCTGGGGCTTCTGATCCACTGTCACGCGATATGCATCCTCCGCCGTATAGGCAAACAGGCGGTTCCTGCCCAACTCCCCTGTCACATCCACCCCTGAACCGAACCCGCCTCCGGGCAGGATGCTTTTTACCTTCGGAATCCATTCCTCGTTGACAAGCCTGTAAAATTCTCCCCTGCGTTCCTGAAGTTCCACGTACTGCCTGTCCATCACTGGCAGGAAAAAACGAAATACTGCCGCCATGACCACACCGCTCAGAATAGCTGCGCATATTACCACTGCAAATCCCACTCCGGGACGTTTTCTGAAATCTTTCTGAACCAGTGTTGCAACAGCCCCCGCCACACAGAAAGCAAGCGCGAAAAACCCCGGAAACCTGTCACAGGCACAGGCAAGGGTAAACCACAACGCATTTCCCGCGATCAGACAAAATCCTCTGTCATACCGCCCGAACACGCCGGCCAGCAGTTCCAGGAGAAACAGAATATACAGCGTACTGCACGTCATGGCCAGCGTGCGCATCCCTGTATCCCATCCGGCTCTGTCCCTGGCTCTTGCCGCCGTCCAGGTAATATGAAACTGGTACCTCTCATTCAGATTCTGCACGGTATTTTCCAATACAATGGAAAGTCCCCCTGACACCACTTTACGAAAAAGGATTCCCAGAAAAATATACGCAATTCCGAATACAATAACGCGAGCAAATACCTTTTTATCGTTTTTTCCGCTCCTGATCAGAACAGCAGCCACGCAAAACAACAGCAGCGCGCCCCAAAGCAAAACGGGGTCCAGACCTGGCCGAATACTCTTTTTCCCGATCTCCCGCCAGGGAATCTCCAGAATCTCTGTCAGGGCAGCTACAATGCCGATACTGTTCACATACAGCAGCACAATATCAAACAGGCATCCTGCCAGAGAAAATGCCGCCTGCTCCTTTTCACTCTTCATATACACATTGCTCCCCAAAATACAGCCTGCAGTCCTCATCCATATGCCAGCCCTGTTCCAGCGCAGGAATCTCTTCCTCTGACAGCGCCGTTCCCAATGCTTCCTCCCGAAGCAGGGCGCAGACCCATGCCTGCGCGGCATCCCCATCCTGAACAGCAAAGCTGAAAAAAGCGTCTCCCTGCTGCCACACCACTTCCACAGAGATCTGTATGGTCTGCCGGCATTCCTCCGCAAGAAAATACAAAAAGGAAACTGCCCGGTCCAGATACCTGTCCCACATTTCCGCGCGGTCTCTCAGATCATCGGAAAAATCCAGAAAAAGACTCACGGAACTGCTCCTCTCGAAATCCCTGACCTGCAGGTCACCACCCTTGGCCATCAGTTTCCAGTAGATACGATGCAGACTGTCTCCCGGCTGAAAATCCCGCAGCAGCATATCCCCTTCCCTTTCTCCGCCTCCGCCCTGAAGTGTCTGGGAATAAGCCGTCTCCACTTGAGAAGCAACCGGAGTAACAATGGGTGTAATACAGATTTCCGCCCTGCCCTTCTTTCTCGCCGGAAGGGAAAACAATCCAAGGTAATCACATACCTTTGCCCCTGTCAGCTCCAGGGAAGCCTGACCGCAATGCATGGCAGAAACCTCGGAATGGAAAATTTCCTTTTCGTTCCTGCCCATGCAGCGCACCCATTTTCTGACCTTTACTTCCCGCTCTCCCGGCATCTTCCAATGCAGCTCCAGCAATACTCCGGGCACAGGAAGCACCCCTTTGTTTTCCACCGTTATTTTTGCCTCCAGGGCTTCCCCTCGCATGACAGCCTCTCTGTCCGCTGCCAACCGGGTCCGGCAGCCTAAACTCATTGGGATCAGAAACAGAAAAGAGACAGCCGGAATACAGATCACACATCCAAACAGAAAACGAAGCCCCTGAAAATCATAGAGCATAATGAAATAACCGCCCGCCGCCAGCAACAGCAGATAACAAAGCCTCCTCCTGATCATACTTTCTCGCCAAGCCTGGGTTCCTTCACCCGCTCCAGCGCCTCGCTCAGGATATCTTCCGCCTGCTTTCCGCTGATCCTTGCCTTCTGGTTCAGCCGGATCCGGTGAATCCCCACGTCAAAAAGTGCCTTTTTCACATCCTTTGGCACACAATAGTTTCTTCCGTTGATATAGGCATACGCCCTTGCCATTTTTCCCAGAGCCAGCGTCCCCCGGGGACTCATTCCCAGCTCCAGCATCTCATGCTCCCGGGTGGCAACTGACAGTAATGTCATATATTTGTACAGCGCATCATGAATAAAGATATCCTCTGTCTCCTCCTGCATGGCAAGAAGCTCATCCCCGCTGACCACAGGCCGGATCCCGTCCAGGGGACGCCCCTTGCGGCGGTTCTTCAGCATGGCGATCTCATCCTCCGGCTCCGGATACCCCATACTGATGCAGATCAGAAACCTGTCCATCTGAGCCTCCGGAAGCCTCTGGGTACCGAATGACCCCACGGGATTCTGGGTTGCCAGCACGATAAAAGGACGGGGCACCTGTCTGGTGACACCGTCTACCGTTACATTTCCTTCCTCCATAACCTCCAGGAGAGCGGACTGGGTTTTGGGAGAAGTTCTGTTAATCTCATCCGCCAGCAGCAAATTGCACATGACAGCCCCCGGACGGTACACAAAGCTCTCCGTATCCTTCCGGTACATGGAAAATCCCGTAATATCCGCCGGCATCACATCCGGCGTAAACTGCACCCTGTTGGACTTAAGCCCGCAGGCCCTGGAAAAGGCGATGGCCATCTCCGTCTTGCCCACACCCGGCACATCCTCCAAAAGCACGTTTCCTCCTGCAAGGATAGCTGCCATCACCTTCTCCACACAGTCATCCTTACCCATAATGACTTTCTTTACCTCATCCATCACCAGATGAGCCTTATTCCTCAATTCTTCCAAAACCAAGCTCCCTTTCGGCATGAGCATTCCATTCCCGTCTGCACCGTATCTTCCTGACCAGAAATATCCGTCAGAATGATCCGCCAAGATACAGCATCCCGAACGCACAGGCATCTCTTCTATACGCAGAACGGATTATTTTTCTTCTCATACCCGATTGTAGTTCTCTCCCCATGCCCCGGATACACCTTCGTCTCCTCCGGCAGCACAAAAAGCTTCTCTTTGATAGAACGTACCAGCGTCCCCATACTTCCCGTAGGGAAATCCGTCCTTCCCACGGACTCCGCAAACAGCGTATCCCCCGACATCAGAATACCTGCCTCCTCAAAATAATAACAGCATCCCCCCGCCGTATGTCCCGGTGTGGCTATCACCTTAAAGCTCATATCCGCTATGGTGATCTCCTGTCCGTCCTTCACATATACATCCGCGTAAGTCTCACAGGCGCGTCCTGCCTGGGCAGACACATTCAGCCTGGCGCTTCTCAGCAATTCACGCTCCGCCTCGCAGGCGTAAGCCTTTACAGGCTCCCGTCCCTCCGACCCGGCCGCCGCATTTGCCGCATCTCTCAATCCGTCCAGACCCCAGATATGATCGAAATGCCCATGGGTCAGCAGGATACCCGCAGCCCGGAAACCGTTTTTCTGCAGAGCGCTGTAAATATTGGCTCCCTTGTCCGCCGGGTCCACCACGATCGCTTCCTGCGCCCCGTCCCTGTACAGAAAATAACAATTGGTCTGGCATACCCCCAGCACCATACGTCCTATCTTTATCTCAGCCATGACAATTCTCCTGTTTTCTCTGTCATTCTATACTGCGCACCGGTTGAATTTGCAGTACAACCCGACCGCAGACCGCCAGCCAGGTATTTTCCCGGAGCATCACTGTAAATCCTGGCGGTCTGCAGTATAACAGCCACTTCCTTATAACGCGGTCAGCCTGTAGCCCGCTCGATATCCACCACGCTCTCAATCCCCCGGATTTTGTCGATCACCCGGTTCAGCTCATCTTTTCCCTCTACCTCAAAGGAAGTCTGCAGCGTCGCAAGCCCCTGCCTGCTTACCCTGGTATTCAGAGAGAGAATGCTGATATTCCGCTCTGTCAGCGCCTTGGTGATATCCGCCAGCAGGCCGTTCCTGTTATTCGCATAAATATCGATCTCAGCCACGTACTTCTCGGCGGCGTCCTCCGGCGCCTGCCATTCCGCATCAATGATGCGCGCCCGCTCAATCTCCGGCAGGTTCATCATATTTACACAGTCTGTCCGGTGGATGGAAATCCCACGCCCCCGGGTGACGAATCCAACGATTTCATCTCCCGGCACAGGCGAACAGCATTTGGAAAAACGTACAGACAGATCCGCGATCCCGCGTACCACTATGCCGCTTTTGGCCTTCATGGACACAGGCTTGTTAATGGAAACCGCTCCGGCCTCCGCGATGCTTGCCAGGACCTCCTCATTGGTCATCTCCCGCTTGTGCTCCCTGTCATAGAGATCCTGCATCTTATTGACGACCTGCCCTTCCTTCAGGGCACCGTGTCCAATGGCCGCCAGCACGGAATCCCAATCCCGGAACCCGTATTTGCGCATCACGGCATTCATATAATCCTGCTTTAACAGATCCGAAAGATTGACGGATCTGGTCTTGCAGTAATTTGCCAGCAGTTCCCTGCCCTTGATAATATTGTCTTCCTTCAGTTCATTCTTGAACCACTGGTTGATCTTATTCTTAGCCTGGGTACTTTTGACTACATTCAGCCAGTCACGGCTGGGACCCTTGGAATTCTGTGACGTGATGATCTCCACCCTGTCGCCGTTCTTGATCTCATAATCAATGGTCACCAGCTTGTCATTTACCCTGGCCCCCACCATCCGGTTCCCCACCGCGGAGTGGATACTGTAAGCAAAATCAATGGTGGTGGAACCCGCCGGAAGGTTTTTCACCTCGCCGGTAGGGGTAAAACAGTACACATTGTCGGAAAAAAGGTCCAGGTCATTCTTCAACAGCTTCATAAATTCCCGGTTGTCCGACATGTCCCGCTGCCATTCCAGGATCTGCCTCAGCCAGACCAGCTTCTCCTCTTCCTGTGCCTCCACCTTCTTGCCGTCGGAAGCTTCCTTGTACTTCCAGTGGGCGGCGATCCCATATTCCGCCGCCTTATGCATCTCAAAGGTACGGATCTGTATCTCGAAAGGCTGCCCCGAGCTGCCGATCAGCGTGGTATGCAGGGACTGGTACATATTCGCCTTGGGCATGGCGATATAATCCTTGAATCGCCCGGGAATCGGCTTATACATCTCATGAATGACCCCCAGAGCCGCATAGCAGTCCCTCACGCTGTCCACGATAATCCGCACAGCAAACAGATCGTAAATCTGATCCAGTGTCTTGTCCTGATTCACCATTTTCTTGTAGATACTGAAAAAATGCTTCACCCGGCCGTCAATCTTCGCCTTGATCCCCGCATTCCGGATGTGCTCGCTGACCTCGTCCACGATACTCTGGATATACTTCTCCCGGGCGCTTCTCCGCTCGGAAATTTTGTCTACCAGGTCATAATAGACGTCAGGCTCCAGATATTTTAACGACAGATCGTCCAATTCGATCTTGACCTTGCTGATGCCCAGTCTCTGGGCAATGGGACAGTAAATCTCCAGCGTCTCTTTTGCGATCCGCTGCCTGCTCTCCGGCTTCTTATACTGAAGCGTGCGCATATTGTGAAGCCGGTCCGCCAGCTTGATCAGGATCACCCGGATATCCTTGGCCATGGCAAGGAACATCTTCCTCAGATTCTCCGCCTGCATCTCCAGCTTCTCATCCGACTGATCCCCGCCTGAAGACAGCGGGATCTTCTCCAGCTTGGTCACGCCGTCCACCAGAAGAGCCACGTCATCCCCAAACTCCCTCTTCAGATCCTCCTCCGTCATGATGGTATCCTCCACCACATCATGGAGGATACCCGCGACGATAGTCTCCTTATCCAACTCCAGATCCGCCAGGATAATCGCCACATTCAACGGATGGATGATATACGGCTCTCCTGATTTCCGAAACTGATCCTTATGCGCCTCCGCCGCCACTTTGTATGCCTTTTCGATCAAAGATATATCATCGCTGGGATGGTATTTCTGCACACGATGAATCAGCTCCTGATACAGACTTTCAGGATCCACAAATTCCTGGTACTCACTCATCTTTCCATCATCAAAAATTTCCTCATTCTTTTCTTCTGCCATAACCATCCACGCTTTCTATATCCGTTATCTGTACTGCCTGCTGCTTCCGGAGCTCTTTCTTTATCCTGAAACTGGAGCGCTTTCTTTATCCTGAAACTGTTTCCGAACCGCTTCCTTTCGCCCGCAGACTGCTGTTTCCAAATGAGACGCTGCCAATACACGCCCTCCGGTCCTTACTTTCCTTCATAACAGATCGCCGACTCCAGACGGCAGCCGGAAAGTCTCTCCCGTCCCTTTAAACCTGCCAGCTCCATCAGCACCACCACACCCACAACTACCCCGCCCAGGCTCTCGATGAGTTTTATCATGGCTTCGGTGGTTCCTCCTGTGGCAATCAGATCATCCACGATCAGAACCCTCTGTCCCGGGCGGATGCTGTCTTTATGCATCTCTATAATGGCGCTGCCATACTCCAGGTCATAGGAAACGGAAACCGTCTCTCTGGGAAGCTTGCCGGCCTTTCGGATCAGCACAAAGGGCTTTTTATTATTATAGGCAATGGGAGTTCCAAATATAAATCCTCTGGACTCCGGCCCGGCCACCACATCATACTCCAGATCTCGGATCTTATCCTGCATGGTGTCAATGGCAAGCTGCAGCCCCTCCGCATCCTGCAGTACACTGGTCACATCCCTGAAAATAATCCCCGGTTCCGGGAAATCAGGTATACTCACCACATATTCTTCCAGTTTCTTCATATCAACATCCTCCTGTCCGCTTCCTCTTCCTGTACTTTCATGTCTTTGGCAGGAATTCGCTTCATCCCTTGTGTCTGTCTACAAAATATTTTATGATATCACTCCTGGTAACAATTCCTATGAATACACTTCTGTCGTCAATAACCGGCACGAAATTCTGGTTCTTCGCGCACTCCAGCAGATTTTCCATGGCAGTGTCAATACAGGCCGGCTTCACCTTTCCATTCTGCAGAAAATCCCGCACTGTCATATGTTCCAGATTCTTCAGGGTGATATCTTCCAATGTTTCATTATATGCAAGAATATTCCAGAGAAAGTCTCCTACACTTATAACCCCCACGTACCTGTCCTCCACGTCGATGACAGGTATTGCTGTAAACCCGCTTCTCCTCAGCTTCTCAAGTCCCTGCCGCAGTGTCATGTCATCCCTGAGGTAAGCAACCTCTGCCTTAGGCAGTAAAAACGATGCAATGTTCACTGTTTACGCTCCTTCATCCTTATTTTCAGCCCCATCTTCACCGGCCTTCTCTCCCGGCTCCTCCGGCCCCTTCCTGTCCAGACTGTTTTCCCCGGGCTCCGTTTCCTTCCTGTCCCGGCGGCTTTCCCCGGACTCCGTTTCCTTCCTGTCCCGGCGGCTTTCCCCGGGTTCCGTGTCCTTCCTGTTCCGGCGGCTTTCCCCGGACTCCGGATCCTTCCTGTCCTGACTCTTTCCCCAGGCTCGACTTACTTTCTCCTCCTCCACAACTTCTGTGAAGGTGGAATCCACAGCCTGTGCCCTGTCCAGGAACTCTTTCATCCTGTCCGCCACATATACAACCGTAATACAATCCGTAATACCGCTGAAAATCAGTCCCGCTCCCACCAGCTGGAACAACAGTATGACCGTCTGAAACGGGTTTGCGATCAGCACCACGCCGAAGATCACATTGATCACGGCCAGGATCAGCACTGCCACCCAGTTTCCGCAATCCAGCCGCTTCATGTCGATCACATGCTGCAGCTTCACACAGCCGCTGGCCAGAACCAGGACACCCAGAATCACGGGAACCAGCGAAGTGATCCACTCCACCTTATAGAGGAACAGCACCCCCACCGCGATCCCTACCAGTCCGTATCCGAAGTCGTTTCGGTCATAATTCCGGCTGGCATCCCGCAGCAGATAGCATATCATGGAGACAGCCCCCACCAGTATAAAGAGAACGCCCACCAGATACCCCAGTGTCCTCACCATGGTCTCCGGAATCGCAACCGTCACCGCTCCCAGTACAATATAAAGCAATGATGTCAGTACTGTCTCCCATTTGATCTGTTTCAGCAGCTTCCTCATCCTTACCTTCCTCCTGTTCCAGTCCCGCATGAGATTGATACTCATGATCCAAATCATTTGCCAATTTTACAAAAAGAACCCTTTTCGGCGAAAAGAGTCCTTTCACTGCCTGTGGACAGTAACTGTCAATTACTTTTTACCGCAGCATTTCTTGTATTTCTTTCCACTTCCACAGGGGCAGGGATCATTGGGATAAATCTTCGCGTCTTTCACAACCGTGCCGGAAACCTTCTGCTCTTTATACAGAGCCTTCCTGGTTTCCTCGTCAAAAATATCCTTCCACTCCTCCAGCTCGTAAAGCCAGTCGGCCTCCGCCGCCACCATGTTCTTGTACAGCAGCGCCTTGTCGAAGCCTAAATTTACCTCCGTATCCTCCTCCATCTCCTCGATGGGGTTCGCTTCTTTCAGGCTGTCGTTGATACCGTCCAGAAAGCCCGTCATGGTCATAAGGGACACATGGTATTTCTCGGCCAGATCCCTGACGGTGCCGCGCACCACTTCGTCCGGTTGTTTCAGAAGCTGGGCATAAATATCCTTCTCTTCCTTAAAATAAGAAGCCCACAGCGCCTGCAGCTTGTCCTTGTCCGCCGCATCATTGTATGCCATCTCTCTCCATTTTTCCAATAATGCCATAGTATATACCACCTTTTCAAATCCTGCCGGTCCTCTTCTCGCCGGCTGTATTTTCCGCGGTGTGAAAATAATACCCGCTCTTACCAGTATATAACAGATTATCTCCGAACACAACAAAAAAATTTTTCAAAAAAAAATTTATTTCCGGGTATAATCTGTTCATTTCGTGCAACAATAATAAATGTCAAGGAACCCCCTCCTTTGATGATACAAAAGAGAAAAAGTAATACTTAGGTTCCGCAGAAAGCGGGACCTTATCCTCCCCTTTTTTGGAAAGCGGCTTCGGCCGACTCCTTTAATCCCGGGCTTCGCGTTTGGTGCAGGTCCGGGATTAATCTTGTAAGCGCATTTTTAACTTTATCTGCCTTATCATACCATCTGAATATCATCTTATCAAGTCCGGCCTTTGAATGACTGCTGATCCCGGATCTTTTGTAAGCGGCAAATAATCGGCGTCTATAAAAGGAGCGCTGCCTGTGATATC
>CAJUFB010000082.1 GCA_910585805.1 uncultured Acetatifactor sp. | reverse complement strand
AGGCCTCCTTTTTGGGTTTTTGGTATGTGTCGGATGTTTGTGTGTATGATGACAGTGCCCTGCCGGAAAGCGGACTCTGTTTTTATTCTGATGTAAATGATATGGATTGTCAAGATGATTGGTAATAATTTTTTCCTATTTCTGTCGCGGACAGGGTATGCTGCAAAGCGGATGAAGCGCACAGCTATTCTCCGAGCGCTAAATGCCATATGTGCGGTAGAGTTCCTGACGCTTCTGTTTATCCGCGAATACATCCGCATGCGCCAGCAGGATTTTCCAATGAGTGCATTTCGCCAGAACCATGAAATGGATTCAAAGACTGTTTCAAGAAGGATGTCTGCTTGGGTTGGATGCTCGAATGAGCATCCAACCGCACAGGTGGGACTTTTTTCTGCACACGCCCGCGGTCATGCGCCTGCGGTCAGTCCTTCCCTGCCCTGATCGCCTCATGCAGCCCCGTATACAGCTCGTCATAGCGTACATGCTTCTGCTCCAGCCTGACAGCCGTGGTATGCAGGTACAGCGGGACCTCCCTGCCCTCGCCAGAAAAGCTCTCCCCATTCCTGGCCCTGATTGCCTCGGCGATTCCCTCCGCGTAGGACTCCTCTCTGCTGTCCGTGAGGATGCAGAATTCATCCCCACCGATGCGGAATACCAGGTCCCCCTCTCCCGCCGCCGCGCTCATGCGCTCCATGGCCTCAATGATGGCCAGATCTCCTGCCCTGTGGGAAATCTCATTGATGCGCATCATCTCTTTCACATCGCAGCAGATGAAAAAGCAGTCCTTCCTCTCCTGAAACAAATCATACAGCTCACTGATATCCACATGCCTGTTGCTCATCATACATTGACCTCCATTCTCTGCCGGTATCCGAAGCCTCGGATACAGCTCATACTTCATCTTCCGAAATTCCGATGGTCTACAGTTCCATACCTGCCTGAACGCGCGCGCAAAGGATTCGTGTGTGCTGTACCCGTACTCCAGGGCAATGTCCAGGATGGTCCTGTCCGGGCTGCCCGCTAGGAGCCTCGCCGCCTGCATCATCCTCCTGCGGATGACATAGTCGTGGACGGATATCCGGTTCACACAGCGAAAGGTCTTTTCCAGGGTGGATTTGGAGCAGAAGCATGCGGCCGCCACATCCTCCGTCCGGATGTCATCCCGCAGATGCCCTTCAATATATTCCAGCGCTGTCAGCAGCAGCTCCACACGACGCATCCAAATCACGCCCCTTTCGATATCGTGGTTCCATTATAGCAGGGATTCGGGGGAAAGACTTGACTTTTTGAGTCGATTCGGGCCTGAAATGAAAAAGGTGCAAAGCCTGACCCGGTAAAGACTTTGCACCCTTTTTCGTATCTGCTATTCAGTTGCGGGACTTACTCTTTGATGTAGTCAAGCTCAGTCAGATTGATTCCTGAGGCTGTCAAGATGACCTTCAATTCTATATAACGGCGCTTCATCTTCTTGTACGCCGGAGACTCTTTGTCGGAATCTACCATGTAATCCTGCAAGCGCGAAAACTCTTCCACCGATATCTTAAGCATTTCTTTTTCAGACATGCAGCCACCCCGCTTTCTAAAGTATTGCCTCTGTGTCTCTTTGCTTCTTCCATGGAATGCCTTTCTTCCATTATAACAGCCCTGCATCCAGGTGTAAAGCTTTATTTCGGTTCCCGGAACCCCCCCGGAACCCCCTTCACCTCTCATTCATATACAGCCCCACCCGATTGTCGATCAGCCCTGTCACCGTCTCCAGCGACTTCTGCCCGTGGAAATATGCGGCTGTCTCCTCCTGGATGATGTTCATGACCTCCTCGTCCTGCCAGGCGGGCCTGGCAAGGCCGATCAGCCTCCTGAGTTCCTCCACCTCCTCCGGAAGCGGTACATAGTAGTGCTTCTCATAGAGGCTGCCATCCGGCATCATAAATGCTTCTGTTTTTGTGGGTCTCCGAACCGGGTTCCCCTTGCTGTCCTTTTCGGTCTCTCCCGACTGCCAATCCACCTTGTAGGGATCCTCCATGGATTCTGCCAGCAGCTCCTCCAGCTTTTCCTTTTTCGTCGGAAATCCTTCCGCAAATGTCAGGATTCCTTCCGCTTCGCTGTCCTGAAGCGCCTCCAGGAAGTCCCATGCCCCTTCTTTATGAGGGGACTTCGCAAAAATGGCGTATGCGCCCCCGGCGCCGTCCAGCCTGTGCCCGGAGCTGCCGTCCATGGTGGGGTAACCGATGAACGTCACGTCCTTCCTGCCGAATCCCTCATACACATAGCTGATTTCGTCCGGACTGACCAGATTTACCGGATATAACAGGACTTTTCCCTTGTTGTAGCGGTCATTGATCTGGTCATGATCCTCTCCCTCCCTTTCCTCCAGGGGAAAGCGGTTGGAAAATTCCAGAATCCTGCCAAATTCCTCGGAAGCAAAGCTACAGGTACCTGCCTCCCAGTCCATAAAATAAGACAGGTTCATCTTCAGGCAGAAGTCAAGCACATCCGCTTTGGTGGCAGATGCCAGCAGCCTGCTCTCCGGCCTGCTCTCCGCCAGTTCCATCATCTCCTCCAGCGTCCATGCCGTCTTCCCGCCCACCAGGTCGGAGCGCACCGCCACGGTCCTTATGCAGAAGGTATTCGGCAGGGAGAGGAGCTTTCCGTCAACTGTATAAGCCTCCAGCACCGCATCCACGAAATCTTCCTTTTCCAGCTCGCTCTCCTCCAGAAAACGCGTCAGATCCTCCAGCACTCCTTTGGAGGCGATGCTGCCCAGGCTGCCATACTGCAGATTGACGATGTCCGGACAGTTGCCGGATACGATGTCCAGGTTCAGATTGGCGCTGGCTTCCTTGATTGTCTGCCCTGAACCTAACATATTATCCCAGTACTGCTTTATCTTTATCCGATAAGGACCTCCCTGGCGGTTGTAAGCCAAAGCCGCTTTCCGCAGACTGTCATTTCGCGACACCACGCCCAGGGTAACGGTTTCCCGCCGGGGCGCTCCCCGCCCGTCTGTCTCCCGGATCAGGGCTATCCTCACCCCCGGATCTTCCCAGAACAGCACAGCCGTGCTGCCATCCTCAAGCCTTGTAAATCCCAGCAGACGCTCCGTGTCCAGGTCGCAGTCCTGCCACTCTACCACGTCAGTCAGGGTATCCTCCTCCATCCGATAGAGGTTCAGTTTATCATAGTCCGCCACAAGGAACTCCGTCTCGTTTACAGGTGCCATCCCGAAATTAGAGGGCACATGGCCCGTCTCTTCGACCCTGCCGGATTCGATTCGGTACATCTTCCGATTCATAGTACAGTACACATTCCCATCCAGGCCACAGGCTATGCTTTCCACAGCGTCCCAGTTGCTTTCCGTCTCCAGAGAGACTGTCTGGCAGTTTTCCCCTTTCGCATCCAGCAGATAGATGTCATTCTTCACCGCAATGTATACATTCCCGCTCCCGTCCTGGGCCATGCCTGCAATACCTTCATTTATATACTGCCCGGACTCCGCTTCTTCCCTCATTGCTGCCTGGCGTGTAAAAAGCTGGACTCCGGCATCATCGTATTTCTCCAGGTAAATCCCGTTGCCCTTCTTATATGCCGCTAAATAATTCCCGTCTCTATCCGGCTGAATCTTAAAATACTCCATGAGCGTATCGCTTTCCCACTCTATGGGAAGACTGCGCGCCTCTCCGGCTTCCCCAAGCTGCAGGCAGTATGCGTTATATATAGCCTCCGGAAAGCCTGTCTCGGGGTCTATTTCCCCGCTGCTCCGGGTGACATAATACAGTTCATCGCCGAAGAGGGAGAAGTCAACGTCGATTCCATAATAGGTTTCGGCTTCAGGAATATCCAAATCCACAAATTCCGCCTCATAGACCGGCTCTCCCCCGCTGTCGGCGCATCCCGTCAGGGCAGACACGATTGCCATGAGCGCAAGCCGCAGGCCTGTCCGCAGCGCATTTCCCGGAGCGCTCCCGCTTCTCTTCCAGGGAATGCGTTTATTCCGCTTCCCATGATTCCCCAAACATTTTTCCCATTTCCGCATCAATCTCCCTTCCGAAGGCTCGCTGCCCTCCAAAGCATACCTCTTAAAACCCCCATCCGCCAGCCCCGCCCTCGCCGTTACAGAGATGGCCGTTCAAAGCCGTATACGGAGAACCCGGCAAGCTCCGCCGGCAGTCCCCAGGGCTGTTTTTCGCGCAGGGATAGCCGTACCCCGGACGCAATGCAGCTGCATGGGACGGAAATCGTTCCCAGCAGGGTCTCTCTCTCCGCCACAGGGAGGGCCGTCCATGCTCCCTTTTCAAAGACCTCAACCGAATAGGACAGAGGAAAATCCCCGGCCACCTGGGGCATGGAGAACTCGATCCGGCTGATATAGCTCTCCCGGCCCAGGTCTATGGTCAGCGAGACAGGCCACTGTACCTTTGCCGCTTTCCACACTGTGTCCAGCCTGCCGTCCGTCAGGTTGACGTAAGGGTATGCCGGGTCTGCCTCCATGCTGCCGGTGACCTGCAGGCCCAGCGCCAGGTTCACGGGCTCGGAAACCGCCTGATAGGCCTCGTCTCTCTCCATGGCCGTCTGGGAGTATTCCCGGAAAACCTTTTCTGCCAGCATTTTCAGGCTATCCCCGGAAGTAGCATGCTCTGGCGCATCCTCCCTCGTCTTCCGGTTAGTCCACGCCCATTCCATGGGAAAATACGCGAAGGGCTCCGGCTCCCTGCCTGTCTTCAGGCTGTCCGTATACCGCCGGACGAAGTCCTCCCACCGTTTCAGGCAATAGCTCTCCATGACCCCGGCCCATTGGCGGTTAGAATAATCCAGCAGACAGTCCTCGCTGTTCTGATAATCCCCCCATGTGGTGATCAGCGCCCTGGCGTTGAACTCAAACAGATCCTTTTCCTGTTCGTCCGCCCCTGCCAGCACGTTCCTGGAAGCCTGAATCCAAGTCTCCAGGGTAAAATCAGGGCAAAAGCCCAGTATCCTGTCCTCCAGCCGAATCAGGTCCAGGAACTTTCCGGAAAGCTTCTCAAACAACTCCAGATTCCTGCCATAATATGCCGCCATCATCTGCCGGTGTAGGCTGTTGGCTGCGTTGGAGAGGATCTGCTTCGCCACATCCACCAGGTCGTACCGGAATGTTTCCGAATCCTGATAATCGTCGTAGGCCGCAATCAATTCCGGCAGGGCCTGTTCCAGGGCCTTCTGGTCATATTCAAAGGCGCTGTGCCCCCAGGTGGAGGCGGAGCGGAAGGTCTCGGAGGGCCTTGCGTTTATGACGGATTCCCCTGCCCCCTGGGCGTACATGTCCTTTTTCCAGTACGCCGTGTGCAGCAGGATGTCCCAGGCCCGCTCCAGATGGCTGTCGCTCCCGCCGTAACGGGATTTCGCATACTCCCGCACATACTGTCCGCAGTCAACGGGCCCGTCCTCCCAGGCCATATTGCGTGTCCAAATTGATACAATTATTTCTTGGGTGCTATCGTTTTTACATTTACCGCAAACGCAGTAAAATGAACACTTTTCAAAAAAGCAGATGCACCCATACGTGGGCGGCTATCGTTTTATTAGTCGGAATTGTCGCACTTTCGATATTCCATAGTGTAAAATTTAACGATAGCCTGTTTTTCAGAGGTGCTATCGCTATTTTTTGCACCCAACGTCCTTGAATTATATTTTACCTAAATCCACGAATTATTTTATATGGAAACAGCATTCTGACATAAAAATGGCTTGCCAAGAGCAAGCCATTTTTATAAATATTATTATTGCTAACTAATAATCAAATAATAGGTTTAAGAATTCTAATGGCGTTAGTCAACATCTGTGTTGGTATGCGTATTTTGGGCAATTTCGAATGCCGGAATATCAGCCTTTGATTGTTGCGCCAACACACTTATTGACTAACACCATTCTAATTACTCAAAAATTGTTCTATTTTCGAGTTGGCCTGACTCAAAGGATCATGTTCCATATCTATCCAAATAATATTATTGTTACGTCTAAACCAGGTCATTTGCTTTTTTGCAAATCTTTTTATTGCTCTACTCATTTCCAAATAAAACTCATCCAATGTCCTATACTTTCCACTTAAATACCAGTAAATATATTTATACTCTAAACCAAGGCTTATTAAAAAGTCAATATTTCCTCCCTTATTAATATATTGTTGTACCTCTTCTATCATCCCTTGTTCTATCCTTTTAGAAAGCCTATCTTCTATTCTTTTGTGCAAAATTTCTTTTGGCCATGTAACTCCTAATTGCAAAGTTTCGAATCTCGGCTCACATTTCTCATCCTCTAAGGATTCACCACTGTTCCATTTTTCTATTAATCGAATCAACCTTCTTTTATTCGAAAAAAAAGAGGAATCATCCTTTCTATAATCTATGCCTAAACCTATTAACATTTTTTGTAATTCTTCTACATTTTTTCCCTCTAAATGTTCCCTCATTAATAAGTCAGGTGAACTATTTTTTAATTTATATCCCTTAGTGACTGAATCAATATATAGACCAGTCCCACCAACGATAAAAGGGATTCTTCCTCTCTTAGAAATTTCTGGAATAATGCGATAGCAATGTTCTTGAAAATCGGCAACAGAAAAAGTATCGCCTATATCACAAATATCAATCAAATAGTGTGGAATAATAAGTGCTTCTTCTTTTGTTACCTTTCCACTACAAAAATCAAATCCTTTATAAATTTGTCTTGAATCTGCTGATATTATTTCCCCATTAAATTCTTTGGCTAATTCTAACCCTATTGAACTTTTTCCAGAAGCATTAGTTCCTAATATAACAACAACTTTTTGAATCGACATACTGAAGCTCCTATCTTACCTCTTTTTCATAAAATTATTTCTTATCTCCCACAATGTTGCAACACTCGGAGAAAATCTTTTGGAGATAACCTCTTTGCTAACTATTTTTTGTATATCAGAAGGCAACATATCACCAACTGGCAGATTAAATCTACTCAAATAAGCTATATCAACATTCTCACCATATTGATTTTCCACCAAAAAATTTCCCATAGACAAACTACTTAAACTTATTTCATTTGCAACTTCTAACTCTATGTTCTTCAATTTTCTGGAAATATCTGAACTAATCCTTTTATGAAAATCATCTAATGCAAATTTTACTATTTCAGCTTTATCATATATACTATTTAAAGAAATAGTATTATTAGAAAACATAGTTTCTGTGGAATTTTGCAAATTCTTAATTGCTTGGCGCATTTTTTCTGCATAATTTTCTTGATGATACTCAACCAACTGTGCAATTGATAAATCATTAATATAAATATCAAAATCCTCAAGAATATATCGTAAACTTGGAGAAATAATATCAGGAATTGTTTCTTTCCTTCCTGTAATAGGAAAGGAATACGAAAACTTATCCTTTGCCCTTTTATAATCTATAACAGGTGTCCCACCCAACCCAAATAAATATGGATACGTTAATAATTCATTGAGAGTTTTAAGGTAATACACCATCTGGAACTCTGGAATCTTAAGATCAACTAAATTATACAAAACATCCTGATATCCAAAAACCATCAAATCCGCAAAAAGAGTAGACAATTCTCGTATAATATTCTGTGTTAACTGTTGCTCTGACACATCCGGATAATGTCTACGCCATTGTTTGCGAACATTTGTAAAGGCTGCTATTCTTTTTAATGGAAGTACTCTTTCTGCCTCATCAAAATCCATATTAAATGTATTAACCAGGCTTATTCCCCTAGCCCATATAGACGGAGGATTTAATTCAAACAACTCATCAAAATCATCATTATTTACATAATCTGTGGGATGTGCAATAACCGGCAGAATAATCCCTTTTCTAGATAATGTTAAAAAGTCATCAAAGGTCATGCTGTATTTTTTTTCAAAATACGATTTATTAGCAGGCGGTACAAATATAGCAATTTTATCATAAAACAGCAATAAAAGCTTTATGGGTACATTCCCCCGTGGATATACGATACCATTTGATATATTTATATCAGGGTATAAATCATCCGCTGTCGTAATAAATTGATCATGATTAGAAAGTATTTCTATTCTATTTATTTTATTTCTTTCTTTAAGTTCATATTCTCTAAGAAAATCATAATCCAACATAACTCTTACTAACTTTGATATGAGTATACTTTAGAAACTACACTTATATTCACCACTATTATCCACTAAAATAGCATCTACCAAAGCATAGGATATATCTGTCTGAATTTTCAAATTAATCATCACAGATTCTATCAAAGCATCTCTATCATAAATTTCCCCTTCACTTAATTTTTCAAAATTTTCATCCAAAGTAATATTGATCAAATAGAATCCATCTTTATCCTTTCTGACAATTACCCTGCCACAAGATGACATAACATCTTCGTCATCATTATATATGTCAGGTAACTCAAGTAAAAAGACAGTTGTATCCTCTTTTTTTTCAACAAGCGATAAACTAATAAAATCAGATATCATGACAATTCCTTTCTAAATTTAGAGGTTACTCCAATTGATAACATATCCAACCTTCTCTAATTCTTTCATCAGTTGAATTTTCCAACCACCATTACTATCATAAGTAATGTAGAGAACTCCACTTATATCGGAAGGCAATTCTATATTTTCAGTATGTATAGCACAAACTTTATTAGCCCCTAATTTGCCAACAAAATATCCCCATTCAAGAACAACATTCTGCCTAGCCCTATCTTTATATTTTGTTTCTTTCTTAGATTTACCTTTATCGTCGGGAGTCATTAATATAACTGCATATCCCGCTGTAGCTGCATACTTTTCTAATTTTTGTATAATTGTAAGTCCCTCATTTGGTTTCTCATGTAAAATCGTAACCTTTAATCCTACCCGTTCAATAGTCCTCGCAACTTCAGTCTTTAATGCCTCATCATGTCCATGAACAATAAATATTTCGTTATTCATTATTTTTTCCTCCAAAAGATATTCATCTAGTTTTTCTTTTCCTTTAATTGTTAATATAGCACCCTCTATATCGAAAAAAACAATCTGATTATTTTTATATTCAGGATCTGGAATATTAATTATAAGCTCTTGATCAACCAAATCCATAATTAATACGTAGAATTCCATTGGTGAAATGTTTAATTCATAATTTTTTACATACTGTTTCTCTTGAATCGATAATAATATTTGATAAATCACTTTTTGTTCATATTTCAAAAGAAATCACCTCTACAATTTGTGTATTAATTCATCAGAAAAAACCTCAAGATTGTCCAAAAGCAACTTAGTTTCCTCATATTGAAAAAAAACACATATAATGGATAAATATAAACTCCAAGATAAAGAATGCTTCTTATTTTCTATTGCAACTATTGTTTGCCTACTTACTCCAACTTTTTTACCAAGCTGTCTTTGTGTTAATCCGATAGACGCTCGTAACACCGGAAGATTCTTTATCATTTTTTGTATATACTCATCTTTCATGGCATTAATATATTCTTCACTTTTCATACAAATCTCCTTTTCTATTATACAATATAAGTTGTCCATTTTCAAGACCAAAAGACAAAATTTGCGACTTATCTCACTATAATTGGAATTTATTTCTATAAATGAACTATCTCTCAATAATACATTTTCGCTTTTAAACCTTATTATATTTGTAAAAACTGAAATATCCCTCAAAAAATTATGATACTGAATACCCACCGACTAAAGCCAGTGGGTTCGTGTTGGCAAATGAAAGTATTTGTCTTTAAATTTCTGTGCTGACTTCCACTCTGTTGCGGAAAGTGAAAACCACCCTGCCGTCCGGATAGACCGTTGCGTAATCCACAAGCCTGTGGAACAGCTTCTCATTAAAATCCACCGGCAGCTCCTTTGTCTCGCTTAGCCCTGCAAGGAAGCCGCTCAAAATGTCATACTGGATTTCCTTCCTCTCCCGCTCTTTTCCCAGGCTGTCCATCCGGCTCTCAAGTGCGGCGTACCGGCTGGCATACCCGTCATACTTTTTTCGGTAGTCGTGCTGGTCAAGTTTCCGGGTGGCGTTCTCATCGACCAACTTCTGGATCAGCCCTGCGGTCACCTCCATCTCATCGCTGACCGTTCCCATTTCTGCATCAATGGAGCTGCAGTCCGCCAAGGCTTCCATGACCGCCCTGCAGTCTGCAATGACCGTTTCCCTGTCCGCCATCAGAATGCCGGCCGCCTCCAGGAACAGCTCCTTTATCCACTGCTCGTACAGATGGGGCGTGGCGCACTTGCTTTCCCCCTTGAACTTGGCATTGCACTGCCATATCGTCCGCTTGTACTTGCTGTTGGAATGCCAGACCTTGGAGCCGAAGTATTCGCCGCAGTCGCCGCATTTCAGCTTTGCCGAGAATGGGCTGCAGCAGTTATGGCTCCGCCCCAGGTTCTTCCTCCGCTGTATCTCCATCTGCACGAGCTGCCACTCCGCAGGTTCGATGATGGCGTCATGGCTGCCCTCCACATAATACTGCGGCACTTCCCCTTCGTTCGCCTTGCGTTTCTTGGAAAGGAAGTCCACCGTGTAGCACTTCTGCAGGCGGGCGTCGCCCTTGTACTTTTCGTTGGAAAGGATGTTCTCCACCGTCCTGTGCCGCCAGGTTTCCTTCCCCGTGGGCGTCGGGATGTTCCTGTCCGTCAGATATTTTGCAATGGCGTAGGGCGTCTGCCCCTGCATGAACAGCCGGTAGATGAGCCGCACCGTCTCCGCCTCTTCCGGCACAACCTCCATCTGCCCGTTCTCCCCTTTCCGGTATCCGAGGAAGGAACTGTATGCCAGGCTGACCTTGCCGTCCGCAAACCGCTTCCGTTTCCCCCATGTCACGTTTTCCGAAATGGAGCGGGACTCTTCCTGCGCCAGCGAGGACATGATGGTGATGAGCAGCTCGCCCTTGGAGTCAAGCGTGTAGATGTTCTCCTTCTGGAAATAAACCTCCACGCCTTTCTCCTTCAGCTTCCGGACCGTGGTGAGGCTGTCCACCGTGTTCCTTGCGAAGCGGCTCACGGATTTGGTCACAATAAGGTCAATCTTCCCGTCCAGCGCATCCTGCACCATTTGGTTAAAACCGCTCCGGTGCCTTGTATCGGTTGCACTTATGCCCTCATCCGTATAGACATTTACGAATTCCCATTCCGGCCGGGACTTGATGTAGTTGGTGTAATAATCCACCTGCGCCTCGTAGCTGGTGAGCTGCTCCTCGCTGTCCGTGCTGACGCGGGCGTATCCGGCGGTCTTCCGCTTTGCCACTGCGTCATTCCTTACCCCGGTATGCAGGTTCCTTGTTGCCGGTATCACTGTCACATTAGGCATTGCCGTCCCCCTCCTTTCCGGCGCCGGTGTTCCCTGCGCGCATTTCTTTCATCATGCGGCTCACCGTCTGCCTGTGTGCCTCCGAAGCCTCCCTGTCGTTCCAGTATGCCTTCATCTTTTCGCTCTGCCGCCGGCGCTGCTCCTCTGGGAATTCGTGCCCCTTCCAGTATTCCTTCATCCGTTCACTGTGCCGTCTGCGCTGTTCCTCCGTCTGCTTCCTTCCGGAGTTTTTCAGGCTGATCTGCCGCTTCTGCTCCTCCGTGCAGATATGCACCACCTCATGCTCCTGCCACTGTTTAACGGTTTCTTTCCCGTTTTTTAAGCAGAATACCAGGGTGCGGTTTTCCTCCGCCCGGATTGCCGTTATCTTATCCCTGACGGCATCCTCCGTCACCCCGCCGCCAAGCACCTCGGCAGTGAGCCGGAAAAGCTCATCCTCCGGGATGATGTCCGCGCCGCAGTTTTTCAGCCCCTCTTTCCTCCGCGTCCTGCAGGTCCATGTCCGGTATGCAGGCGCGCCCGACCGCACATAATTCTTCCCGCAGCAGCAGCACCTCACCATGCCAGTAAAAGGGTATGAGGGTGTTTCCTCCCCTTCTTTATGCTTGAAATGCTCCGCCCTGCGTCTGATTTCCTCCTGCACCTGGTTGAATGTGTCCATGTCAATGATTGCCTCGTGAGTGTTTTCTGCATGGTACATCGGCTTTTCCCCACGGTTGATAATGCATTTCTTAGTGATGTGGTTCTCGCGGTAGGTCTTCTGCAGGAGCAGGTTTCCGGTATATGCATAATTGCGGAGCAGCTTTAAAATCGGGCTCCTGCTCCACTTATTCCCAAGCCTCGTCTTTATGCCCATGGCGTTCAGGCGGTCCCGGATGGCGGTCGCGCCCATCCCCTCCAGATACCAGTCAAATATCATCCGCACGGTCTCCGCTTCCTCCGGCACGATTTCGTACCGGCCGTTTATGTTTCGGTAGCCGAGCAGCGTGCTGCTCCACGGCTTCCCTTCCTCGAAATTCTTTTTGATGCGCCACTTCTGGTTCTCGCTTGCCGACCGGCTCTCCTCCTGTGCATAGGAGGCAAGCACCGTCAGCATCAGCTCCCCGTCCGTACTCAGCGAATGGATATTCTGCTCCTCGAAATAGACATCCACGCCGATCTGTTTCAGTTCCCGCACCGTTTCCAGCAGCGTCACCGTGTTCCTGGCAAAGCGTGAGATCGATTTGGTCAGCACCATGTCGATCTTCCCCGCCCTGCAGTCCGCCAGCAGGCGCACGAAATTCTCCCTGGTGTCCTTCGTCCCGGTCCGCGCCTCGTCCGCATAGACACCGGCGTACTCCCATCCGCTGTGGTTCTGGATCAGGCCGCTGTAATAGCTGACCTGCGCCTCCAGCGAGTGCAGCATGGCATCTTTGCCGGACGATACACGGCAGTATGCGGCCACGTTTTTATCCCGCGGGATCTCCGGCGCGCCGAAGGCCACCTGCGTCACTTTCCTGCCCATGTTGCCATCCCTCCTTGTATCAATTCCTGCCACTTCGGGCGTACCCTATTAATCACTCTGGACCGCAGTTATATCAAGCATTTTCAGCGAAAATACTGTCCAAAGAAAGCCCGTGCCTTCTGGCTATGATTGTGTAAGCCTTCCTCCGTTCCGCAGCCGTGAGCGCGCCCTCCGACGCCAGCCTGTCAACCAGGGAAAGCGATACCCGGTATGTGATGAGGTTATCCGCCGAATACTGCTCCGGCAGGTCTGCGCCTGTGCTTCCCGTAGCATTCCCGGCTGCAGAATTTCCTTCCCTGGTTCCCATAGCTCACAAACTCCTTCCCGCACTGCTGGCATACCAGCGTGTAATATGCTTTTTTATTCATCTCCGACTGGTGCGCGCTCCACCACCCCATCCGGCATCTGTCCGAACAGAACCTTTTTTCCTTCCTGCCTTTGTTCTGCGTGACCGCCTTTCCGCACTGCGGGCAGGTGTGGGCATCCTCCGTCCCCGGATGCCTCCGCAGGTAGGACTTCACTGTATTTAATGGCAGGCACAGCGCCTCCGCAATTGCAGCGGCGCTCTTCCCCTGCTGCTTCAAGCTGCTGATCCTTTCCATATCTACATCCGTCATGTCAAACACCTCCTCACTATACGGAGATTTGGGCCACGGTTTGGCGGGGTGTTTTCACAAAAAAAATAACGCCTGCAGGAATCCCAAAAGGAACTCCTGCAGGCGTCAAACCACTTATACTCTTTTGCCATAATCCAGCGAAATCCACCCATCTCTCTTTTCCTGGTAGGATTTCAGCAGCCCCCACCTGGATGCGCCTTCACCGTCTGCCTCCTCCACAATCGTGAAAGTGCCGGCTCCCGTATATTTCCCGGTCTTTGCATGATCAGTGCCAGGGCCTTTCCGGATGTTAAGGTCAGGGATGGACACCCGCACCAGATACGGCTTGAACGCTGCCGCCCTGGTGTACACCGCCTTCCCGGATTCATCAAACACGGAACAGCCGGGGTTCTCATCCGCACACTTCTTTGCGTTCTCCAGCGACTTGAACGCCCCTTTCTGTGAGGATGCGTCTGACCAGGTCTTCCGGACGCGGTACCAGATTTCTGTTTCTGCAGGAGCGGAAGGAACTGCCCCTCCCGCCGTGCCGAGGATGCCTTTCAGTATCGTGAGGATCTTCTCCCCATAGCCGGCTCCTGCCGCCCATCCTTTCCCGTCCGGGTTCTCTTTCTGCCCAAGCCACTCCACATATTCCGCACAGCTCCTTGTGACATATTTGAACCGCGGGTCAATGCAGGCGTTCTTGAGTGTGTCCGTGGAGGCGTATGCTTTCAGATGCTGCACCTGCGCCCGGATACCGAGCTGCGGCGTGTCAAAGGAATTCCCCTTTACCCCGTTAGAAGTCACACCCATGCCGCAGAAATTGTTCTGCGAAAGTGTGACCGCAGATCCGGAAAAGGTGAAATTCCCGGTCTCAAGGCAGGACTGTGCAAAGGCAATGTCGCCCCGCACCCCTTCCGCTCTTCCTTCCGAAAGGTAAAGCGGAACCATGTCAAGGACAGACTGCGCCACGGACGGATTCTTCTTTTTCAGATATGCCTTCATCTGCTCCGCCGTTGCTACGGCATTTCCCATGATCTTCGTGTATCCGTCTGTATTGGAAGATGCGCCGCCCATAGCCGCTTTGACCGCTTTACGGAACCCGTCCATGGTATATCCCATCCCAAGCTGCGTCCAGAGATGCTCCGGGTCGCCGTGGTTGCTCGCAATGCCCCTCGCACAGCCTTCCTTGTGGGAGATCACCACGCCATCTGCCAGCGGGTCAAGGCTGTACTTTTCACAGAGCATGGCGAACAGCTCCACTGCCGTCTCATAAGTCCGCTTCGCCACTGCTTTTGCCGTGGCCATGTCGGAGCAGGTGAAACTGCTGCCCGATGTGTACTTGATACACGCCGGTTCGCACATCTCCACCCCGATATGGGTATTGTTGCCGCTTCCCTTGCTGCCGGAGCCGCAGTGCCATCCCCGGTGGTTCCAGGGAAGCGTCTGGTATGCCGTGCCATCGTTCCCGTCAATGAAACCATGGACGCAGGAAGTGTCATACGACGGGCTGTTCCACGAACTGATGAATACGGACGCCTTCGGCTGCGGGCAGCCCACGGAATGGAGCATCAGCCCCTTTACCGTGATCTTCCTCCCTGCCGTGTAGCAGGGGTTCCTTGTCAGAATGCTTTCTACCAGTTTCATTTACTCGTCCTCCTTCCCGTTTTCCGCCCTGTCGTGGAGCTGCTCCAGAATCTCACGCAGCTTCTCCGGAATCGGCAGCCCCAGGTGTCCGGCATTCTCCAAAAGGCTCACGCCCTCATTGGAGATATAGAAAAAGATGACCGCCGTCCGCAGGACACTGCCCGTGCCGATGACCTGCACATCGAGGATGTTGGCAATCCCCACGAGCAGGAAGATCAGCACCTTCTTGGCAATGCCCCGGAACCCTACCTCGCTGGACAGCTTCTTATCCGCCGCAGCACACATCACGCCCGTGATATAGTCCACCACGACAAAAGCGATCAGCGCATACAGCAGGCCGTCACAGCCGCCGAGGAAGTAACCGAGCCATCCCCCGATACCTGCAAAAATGAGTTGAATTGTGTTCCAGAATTCCTTCATAGTGAAACCCTCCTTAAAAAGATTTTTTGTATGATAAAAGGCCGCCCGCCAAACAGCGGACAGCCCGGTATCCATGGAAATATGAAATTTTTATATCTGCTTTGGGAGCCACTCCCAAAGCCTCATGTCCTCCTGCCCAAGCGACCACATGCACATCCCCCGCAGCTTCCAGCGGTACGCCGCCTGGTTCGCCCAATAGACCAGCGAGTCCACGTCCTGATAATAGAGGATGGAAAAGCCATCCGCATCCCCTAAAAACAGCCGGGAAATCCAGATATTGATGTCCCTCGGTATGACCTCCGCCGTGTAGTTGTTCCCGCAGGATATCTCCATCAAATCCGAATGGAAAAAATCGTAATCCATCGAAATGTCCTCGTTTCGTGTTGCGCTCTCCTCCACATCGGCGGTCAGCGTGAACACCTGGAATTCCTCATCCCACGCCGCACTGCTCCGGCTGATCCGCCCGAAGGACTTAAAACTGCCGTCCGGCATCCGCACGTCAAACCGCTCGTAGGGCTCATAGGTCCATGCATCCCCAAGCCTCATCAGTTCGCAGACCGTCCTGTTGTCTGAGCGGTACCCTGCATAGCCGCCGGAAAAACCGCTGATTGTTGCCGTAAACCGCAGCGTATAGGACGCACCGGAATAAACACGCACCCTGTTCCCCCGGATGCGCATCTCCACCGTGTACATGGCGGGATTCCCTCTGAGGTCTGCATTCGCCGTCCGGCTGATCGTCTGGCTGTAACTGCCAAGAAGGGTGGAACCCTTGTAAAGCTCCACCCTCTGTGTGTCATAATTTAAGCAGCAGAAAACATCCCCGCAGAACACCCCCGCCTTCCCGCTGCCGCCTGCCGGGAATGCCAGCCTTGCCCGCAGATGGATATCGGAAAAGCCGCTGTACTTCCATGCAAGCTGCCCGCTCCCCTCAAGCTGTGAATACGGCCGGTTCTCATAGCCCTCCCGCCACACCTCCCATTTGCCGGAGAGCGTTGTCCAGTAACTCTCCGGCAGAGGGTTCTCATCCCGGAAGTCCTCGTACCAGATGA
>CAJUFB010000081.1 GCA_910585805.1 uncultured Acetatifactor sp. | reverse complement strand
ACGATATCACAGGCAGCGCTCCTTTTATAGACGCCGATTATTTGCCGCTTACAAGTGTTATATAGGATCGTGCCTGAAAAAAGCTACCGTCTACCGGTAGCTTTTTAACGTTATTACATATATATCATGCTTTTTTATTCATGCAGCATTGCTTGTATTTTTTACCGGATCCGCAGGGACAGGGGTCATTGCGTCCGATCTTCTTTCCCGTGCGTACATATGGTTGCTCGGACGTGCCGTCGCTGATGACGATCCCCCGGGATCTGACACGCTCCTGGGGATATTTCTCATAATAATATCCGCCGCTTATATCCGGTTCCCGCCTGCGGTATATCTTCAGCAATTTCTCCTTCAGCAGGGGAATCTGCTCTTCATTCTTCAGTTCCTCTACATATGTCCGGATCTGTTCCCAAAATGCCGGGAATCTGTTCCGCAGTGATTCCTCCTGCATTAAGATCTCTTCTCTCTCTTCGATCATGCAAAGACGGCAGTCCAGTATGGCAAATCTCTGGATCTGCGGGGGAAGATCATCCAGATAAAAGCAGGCTTCATAAAGCCGCTTTATGGTATCACTGTATTGGGGATCTTTATCTATCTGCTGGAAATAGAACTCACTTTCCACCGTCTCCACCCAGACTTCCTTTTCCTCTGTGCGGACCGCTTTGCGTATGGCTGACAAAAGCTCGCCGATTTTCCCGAATTCTTCCGGTGAGCGATCGTCTTGACAGTGATGATATATGACCATACTCAGCTCCTTGATAAAATCATCCATGTAGAGGCTGTATTTTTCCACGGTACGGCATAATTCATCGATAATCTCCGAAAAGTTGGTTTCTTTATCGTACTCCGTCATTTCCAGCAGAGAATAATAGGCTGCCAGCAATTCCGGAATCTCTTCCTTTGTCCACCTCTTTTCCCGATGCACGACTTCCGTCAGGATCTGTCTGCCTCTGGCATCTTCGCCGTATTCCTCACATTCCGCGGCATACATCAACACAAAATCCAGATCCCGGCATCCCAGTTCATAAGCTTTTTCACAGGCCCAATATGCTTTCTGCGTAAAACCGCGTTCCATATAGGAGACGGCAAGCTCTCTCTGAAACCATTTGTTCTGCGGATCCATGCTGGCCAGCAGCTCCGCATTTTTTACAGCCTTGCCTGTATTGCCGCACTTCCTCTGGGCAAGCACCAGATGATACAAAAACTGGATATCCGAGGGAAACAGTTTCCAGGCCTCCTGCGCGATATCTCTGTACCGAACAGAATCTCCGGTTCTGCGGTAATTTGCTATCTGCTCCATCATCTTTTCGGCAAAAGGCTCACTGAAAGGAGGAAACACAGGCCCCTCAGGTTCATCAGCGGCGCTTTTCAGCTGTTCGTAAGCTTCCCGGATCTTCTGGAATTGTTCCGGATCCGACTCCGGTGAATGCCGGCGAATCATTTTGAAATAAGCTTTCTTGATATCCAGCTGGGATGCTCCCGGCTCCAGTCCCAAAATCTCATAATAGGTATTCATATATCATTCCCTTCTTTTCATTCGTACGACAGCATATCTATCAACTCTTCTTCCGCTTCTTTTGCGCTCTCCAGATCCTTCCGCACCAGAGCCGCCTTCAGTTCATACAGAGAATCCTCCAGATCTTCCGCCCAAAACGGATCCGTGTGCGTCTCCGGGGTCTGCAGCAGCTTTTCCACCCGGCGCACGATTGTACGGAACTGTTTTGCGTAGGGAGAATCCTTCCAGTTGCTCACATCAATAATTTCTTCTTCGCTGTTATTTTCCATCATGTTGATCTGGATGCCGGCCTGTTTTCCGGTGCTGAGTATGGAGGCGCTGACCTCCAGCATGCCGTTCAGATTATACGTAAATTCCACGCCGATTTTTTCGTTTCCTGCCGCTTTCCGCGGGATACCCTGGACAACAAACTCTCCCAGAAAATGATTGTGGCTGGCAATGTCGCTTTCTCCCTGATACACTTCAATCCTGGCTGTATCCTGATAGTCTGCGCTTGTAGAGTAAACCTGATTGCGGGTGGTGGGGATTGTAACGTTTCTGGGAATGACTACCCCCATCCTGTCCGATGACATCCAGTCCATGACGCGGACCCCCAGGGTATAGGGATTCACATCCGTCATCAGGATACTGTCTTCCTGACGGATACTTCCCTGAATGATGCCTGCCTGTATTGCGGCGCCTTCCGCAACGGCATAATCCGGGTTCACCGACCGGGACGGCTCCATATTGAGAAAGGACTTGATATCCTTTGTCACCAGAGGCATTCTGGTGGAGCCGCCTACCAAAATCACTCTGTCTATCTCGGATGCAAGGACCCCGCTGTCCGCCAGAACGACTTCAATGGGATGATGTGTCCGCTCCATCAGTTCCCGGGTCATGTCCTCAAACTGTCCCACAGTGATCACTTCGTCCAGGGCCAGAGGCTTTCCGTCCTTTTCCAGGATCATGGGCACAAGCACATGGTAGGAATCCTGTGTGCTCAACGCTTTTTTACACTGTTCGGCTTCCTCTTTCAGCTTCACCATGGCGAAAGTATCCATCATCAGGTCCACGCCGTGCTTTTCCCGAAATCGTTCCCTGAGCCATTCCATCAGTTTCTCGTCGAAATCCTTGCCGCCCAGCTGGTTGTCGCCGTTGCTCGCCTTTACTTCCAGTACCCCGTCAAACATTTCCAGAAGCGTCACGTCAAAGGTGCCGCCGCCCAGGTCATAAACCAAAATATGGCTCTCTTCCTCCATGTGCTCCAGGCCATAGCTTAGAGCAGCCGCCGTAGGCTCATTTATGATACGTTCCACCTGCAATCCGGCATCCATGCCTGCCTTTACGGTTGCCTGTCTTTGGATATCGTCAAAATAAGCGGGTACCGAGATCACTGCCCTGTCGATTTCTTCCCGCAGGAATTCCGAGACATAGGTTTTAACATATTCCAGAAGCTTCGCAGAGAGAGCCACCGGGGTATAGCTTTGCTTCCCGAGGCTTATCTTCTCACTGCTTCCGATCTTACGCTTTATTTCAATCGCCGTGTTTTCAGGAGCCACCAGATACTGGGCTCTCGCTTTCTCGCCCACAACCCAGTTTCCGCTTTTATCAACCCCTACTGCGGAAGGCGTTATCACTTTGTTTTCCAGGTTCACGATCATTACGGGTTTCCCATCTTTGATGACTGCTGCCTCCGTGGTGGATGTTCCCAGATCAATGCCGATAATTGTCTCCATGTGCTGCTCCTTTTCATGTGTTTTTTGCTCTGTGGGGCTGTTTTTCCATGCCGCTGCCGGGGCATCTGTAATCCCCTGTGTACCTTATATGGCACGGTATACCGCAACCCGGGCCTTCTTTTTCACCTTTCCTTTATACAGATAGCCGCAGCTGTATACCACAGCGATCATCCCGTCCAGTCTGGTGTCCGTCGTATCCAGTACTTCAATTACTTCGTGAAGATCATAATTGAGCGCAGCGCCGCAGTCTCCGATCATGCTGATACCGCAGATCTGTCTGGCGTGCATCAGATTTTTCTCCATCAGCTCCAGCTGCTCTGCCAATTTGGTGTCCGCAGTATCGGTAAAGCGCTTCAGACTCCAGAACTGCTCCTGATATGCTTCGAATACTTTCAGCAACAGATTTTCACTGCGCTCTCCTTCCTGGAAACGGCTCCGCACATCTGCCTCATCCGATCGTTTTTCCTCCCACTCTTCCAGCAGATCCTCAATGGACATATCATGTCTCTGCACGGATAGCTGAAGCTGTCCGACTTTTTTGTTCAGTTCCTCCATCTGGCGGCCGCCTTCGCCGATCTCCTGTCTCAGTGTCTGAAATCGATCGTCCAGGCTCTGTATCAATTCGTTTTTGAGTCTGTCTTCTTTTTCTCTGCTCTTAAAAAACATAATCCTGCTTCCTGTTCTCATATCAATCTTGTCCTGTCTGTATGACATCCTGTATCCGGGTACCGTTTTCGCCGTTGTACTGTACTTTTTACGGCAAGTGTGCTGGATTCTAAGCATGAGCCGCCTGGTACACGATCCTCCCGGAAGAAATGGTATACATTACCCTGCCGTTGAGATGCCATCCGGTAAACGGCGTATTGGATGCTTTTGAAGCATAATGTCCCGGAATCACTTTGGCGGCGGTGTCTATCAGAACCAGGTCTGCCGGGCCGTTCTCCGCCAGATAACCCGCATCCAGATGATACAGGCCGGCCGGGTTGGTGCTCATCAGACGCAGCAGCCGGCACATGGTGAGATAACCTGCCTGCACCAGATGTGTGACCGCCAGCGGAAGCGCCGTCTCCAGACCGATGATCCCGCTTGGCGCCTTTGTAAGGGATCTGGCCTTTTCCGCTGCGGTATGGGGCGCGTGGTCGGTGGCTATAATATCGATGGTGCCGTCCGCAAGCCCTTGAATAATCGCTAACCGGTCCGCTTCTTCCCGCAGGGGCGGATTCATTTTGGCCAGGGTCCCGTATTTAATCACCGCGTCCTCGGTGAGCGTAAAATGGTGCGGGGTGGCTTCCGCATGGATGTTGCCCCCCTTCTGCCGTGCCCGTCGCACCAGTTCTACGGATTCCCGTGCGCTGATGTGCTGTACATTGATATTTGCACCCGTCTCCAGAGCCAGCTGCAAATCTCTTTCCACCAGGCTGATCTCCGCTTCTCTGGGCGAACCGCTGATGCCGTAATGGGAGCTTGCTTTTCCGCGGTTGATGCCGTTTTCCGCGATCAGCCCGGGATTTTCTTCGTGAAAGCTTATGGGCATGTCCAGCCTGGCGGTGTGTTCCATGGCCCGGCGCACCAGTTCCTTATCCATCAGGGGAACCCCGTCATCCGTAAATCCCACGGCGCCATGCTCCGCCAGCGCTTCCATGGACGTCAGTTCCTTTCCCTGCATTCCCTGCGTTACATTGGCGCAGGACAGCACATGGATCCCCGTCTGCTTTCCCTTGTCAAGCACATACTGCAGCGTATCGGTGTTGTCTATGGGGGGATTTGTGTTTCCCATCATTACAACTGTGGTAAAACCGCCCTTTGCCGCCGCCCTCGCGCCTGTCAGAATGTCTTCCTTATCCGGGAAGCCGGGATCCCGGAAATGTACATGCACATCCACCAGCCCCGGGGCAACCAGAAGGCCTTCCGCGTCAATCATCCGGCAGTTTTCGCAGGGCGGTGCCAGCTGTTTTCCGATTTTTTTGATTCTGTCCTCATCAATCAGCAGATCGTATTTGCCTTCCAGGCCGGATTTCGGGTCAATCATATATCCGTTACGTATCAGCAGCATGTCGCCCTCCTTTTAATGACTGAAATCATACAGGCTGCCAGTCTCACGGTTTCGGTACTCATGCTTTTCGTAATAACCGATTAAACAATTATCCTCATCCCGCAGTGCAACCATATAGACATCCTTATTTTCCTTCTCATTGTAAAATGTGTAGATGATATTGTGCGTATCACTTTCACGGAACCAGGACAGAACCTGTTCTATCCGTTCCCGGGATGCAGAGTTGTGACAGTCCAGCAGACTTTTGCCCAGCAATTCCGCTCCGCCCCGTTTTTTGTAGCGTTCTGCTGCAGCTGGGTTCATATAGATGATTTCATGTTGTAGATTGCAGACGACCACAGCGCTGCGGTCAGTATCTATTATGCTTTTCAGGTATGGGTATAAAGCTGTATCTGTCATCATTGTCGTGACGCCCTCCTTTATACAATTCAGCTATTTCTGTGAAAGTCTTTTTCTTTTGGACTCTGTGGCGCTGCTGTCCACACCTATACTGCGTTGTTATCGCAGGCGTGTCCATCGCATCACCTCCCGCCACCGCCTTGTCCTGGCGCGGACATCCGGCACTGATTACTTGAGAATCAGTGCAACGGTATACCAACTACTCTTGCGGTTTTGTGTGCATTCAGCAGGATGCATGGGAATTTCGAACACTTTTCGTATTTGCACTAACGGTTTGCCAGCTCCACCGCAATCTCTTCCCAACTGATATCCTTCTGCACCATGAGCACCATCATATGATACAGGAAATCGCTCATCTCGTATTTTATCTCGTTGGCATTGGGATTTTTGGCCGCGATCACGATTTCCGTGGCCTCCTCCCCCAGCTTTTTCAGGATCTTGTCGATGCCTTTATCGAAGAGATAGTTGGTGTAGGAGCCTTCCTTCGGGTGCATTTTCCTGTCCTTTATCACATCCAGCACCTCACCCAGTACCTGGAGCGGATTGGCGGCTTCCTCATAGTCCTTTTTGGTGATCTCGTTAAAAAAACAGCTCCTGGCGCCGGTATGGCAGGCGGCGCCCACCTGGGAGACCTTTGCCAGGATGGTATCCATATCACAGTCCGCAGTCAGGCTTTTCACATACTGAAAATGGCCGCTGGTCTCCCCTTTCAGCCAAAGCTGCCCACGGCTTCTGCTGAAATAAGTCATTCTGCCTGTACGGATGGTCTGCTCATAGGCTTCTTCGTTCATGTAGGCCATCATCAGAACTTCCTGCGTACGATAATCCTGTACGATCACCGGCATCATTCCGTCCCCGTTTTTCTTAAAATCGTCCCACTGATAAGCGGCTTCAAAGGTTTCCACCAGGATTCCGTTCTCCTTACAGAATTTTTTCAGCGTCAAAATCTCACGGTAATTGTCGTTGATGGTATTGCCGGTGACGCCGCAGACATTTTTGTAGGAAAAGATTTCCATCAGCTTGTTCAGGGCAATCTGGTTCACCTGGACATAGAAAGGAAGCGCGGTCAGCTTCTCCGTCTCCCGGATCTGATGGGGATTCATCAGAAGGAGGGCGGAAACATACTGTTCCAGCAACTCTTTATTGACCGCTACCGCATTCGCATTATCATAAGAAGCAAGAATTTTATTCCGGCCGAATTTCAGGGAAACTTCCTCCGTGATGGCAATATTGCTCTCCTTTGTATAATCCAGAACCGCGCGCCTGCAGCCGGCATAGAGGAGCTTTTTCACATCTTCCATCCGCTTTATGTTCCCTGCGCCGATGACTTCCATTTCGGCAGCCTCACAGATTTCCTTTATCATGTCCAGCGCTTCCTCGTGGGCCTGGTCCCCCTGGGACAGATCAAATACGATCAGTCCGTCCGCATTGTTTTCGTTAAACAGGCTTACCAGACGCAGCGGGTCTGTCTCTACTACTGACATGTCGTCAAAGCGCCGTACCGCGTGGCAATTATAGAGATAGATACATGGTACAAATTTTTTCACAATCATTGGAGTACCTCATTTGTTATACTCGTGTATATTTCATTTGCAAACATGGTTATCTTTCCTACAGGCTGCCCTTGGTGCTGAGCACATCCGTCACCCGCGGGTCCGTGCTCACAGCCATATCAAGGGCCTTGGCGAAAGCCTTAAACATGGCTTCTGTCATGTGATGGGCATTCTGTCCGTCCAGCATTTTCAGATGCAGATTCATGCCTGCGCTGTAGGAAACCGCATAGAAAAACTCTCTCACAAGCTCCGTGTCCAGGCCGCCCACACGCTCTGTCTGAAAATCACATGCGAAATTCAGATAAGGCCTGCCGCACAGATCCACAGCACAGAGAGCCAGAGCATCGTCCATAGGAAGAATAAACGAACCGTATCTGCGGATCCCCTTCTTATCTCCCCAGGCTTTTGCCATAGCCTGACCCAGCACAATGCCGGTATCCTCCACCGTATGATGCCCGTCCACATATAAATCGCCCTTAACATGGCATTTCAGATCGAAAAAGCCATGCCTGGAAAAGCCCTCCAACATATGGTCAAAGAAACCGATTCCTGTAGAGATTTCCGAACTGCCGGCTCCGTCCAGATTCAATGTAATGGAAATATCCGTTTCTTTCGTCTTTCTGTTTATGGTCGCTGTTCTCATGGTCTGTCCTTCTTTTTACTTTAAAAGCAGTGTAGCTTGCCTGCCCCGGCCTTCCGGTTCAGGCAGCGCGTCTAATCCTCAAACCGTACCTTGATGCTGTTGGCATGTGCGGTCAGCCCTTCGCTCTCCGCAAAGATTTCGATGTCTTTATGTACTTTCTCCAAAGCCTCTCTGGAATATGAGATGATGCTTGTTTTTTTCATAAAGTCATCCACATTCAAAGGCGAGAAAAACTTTGCGGTGCCGTTGGTGGGGAGGATATGGTTGGGGCCGGCATAATAATCTCCCAACGGCTCGGAGGAATGCTCGCCCAGGAAAATGGCTCCTGCGTTATGAATCTTCGCCATGATTTCGTAGGGATTTTCCGTCAGTATTTCCAGATGCTCCGAGGCAATCTCGTTGGCGGCATCGATTGCGTCCTGCATATTTGGGGCCAGCAGGATATAACCGTACTGATCCAGTGATTTCTGTATGATTTCTCTGCGGGACAGCTTCTCCGTAAAAATTTCAACCTGTTCCGAAACCTTCTCCGCCAGTTCCCTGGAAGTGGTGATCAGAATCGCGCTGGCCAGTTCGTCGTGCTCTGCCTGGGAGAGCAAATCTGCCGCAACATACCTTGTATTGGCCGTCTCATCCGCCAAAACCAGGATTTCGCTGGGACCCGCAATGGAATCAATCCCCACATAACCGTATACGGCTTTTTTCGCCAGGGCGACGAATATATTGCCGGGGCCGGTAAGCTTGTCAACTTTGGGGACGGACTCCGTTCCCAAAGCCATGGCGGCCACAGCCTGTGCGCCGCCCACCTTGTATATAGTATCCACGCCGGCAATGTCCGCAGCCACCAGAGTGCCGGGATTCACGCATCCGTCTGCCCCGGGAGGCGTGGTCATAATGATTTCCTTTACTCCGGCAACCTTCGCCGGAATCACATTCATCAGCACACTGGAGGGATAGGCTGCCTTACCGCCAGGCACATACACTCCAGCCCTGGCAATGGGTGTCATTTTGACACCCAGGAGACTGCCGTCCTCTCTGGTATCAAACCAGCCGCTGCGAAGCTGCTTTCTGTGAAACTCCCGTATATTTTCCGCGCTGTGCCGCATGACCTCCACAAGCCCGCTGTCCAGTTTGCCGTAAGCTTCCTCTGTCTCTTTTCTGTCCACCCGGATATTTTCCGCGTTCAGCGCAAAATGGTCAAATTTCTGTGTATAGGCAAATAACGCGCTGTCTCCGTTTTTGCGGACATCTTCCAGAATTTCGTTTACAGTGCTCTCATATTCCGAATAGTTGTTCGGACTTCTCTTTAACAGATCATTTAATATGTTTTTCTTTGATTCCCCGGTTAATTCTACGATTCTCATCTGTTGCCTTTCCGCCCCTCTTCATCGGGCAAATATTTCATCGTTTTCTCAAGCTGCCTGCATTTCCTAAGGAACTGCAGGCACTTCCTAAGGAACTGCAGGCACTTCCTAAGGAATTACAGACATGTCCTAAAGAACTGCGGACACTTCCTGAGGAATTGCAGATACTTCCTAAGGCATGCCAGGTACTTCCTAAGGAACTACAGGCATTTCCTGAGACATCACTTCCTTGAGTCCCAGCACAATCTCCTGAATCCGCGGCCTGTCCATCTGCATGCTGACGGGATTGACTATCATTCTGGCTGACAGGGGGCGGACCTCCTCCAATACCTGCAGCCCGTTTTCTTTCAGTGTGGAACCGGTCTCCACGATATCAACAATGACATCTGACAGTCCCACCAGCGGCCCCAGCTCTACGGAGCCGTTCAGCTTGATAATATCTACTGTCTGATGCTTTTTATTATAGAAATAATCCTTTGCAATGTTGGGGTATTTGCTTGCCACCCGGATTCGCTCATGATGCTTGAGCAACTCCCGGGCAGACTCCGGGCCGCATACGCACATACGGCATTTTCCGAAGCCGAGATCCAGCACCTCATACACATTCCGGTTCTCTTCCAGAATCGTGTCGCTTCCGGCCACCCCGATATCCGCCGCCCCGTACTCCACATAAGTGGGTACGTCAGGTCCTTTTGCAAGGAAAAATTTCAATTTCCGTTCCTGATTTACGAATATCAGCCTGCGCGTTTTCTTATCCTTCATTTCCTCGCAGGAAATTCCCATTTTCTCAAACAATTCCAAAGTCTGAAAGGCCAGTCTGCCCTTCGCCAGGGCAAAGGTCAGATACCGTTCCTCCGTCATTTTCGTTCCTCCTGAATTCTACTTGTAAGCACATTCATTCCTTTTGCCTGACCATATACAGAAACCGCTTCGCGAACCCTGTAATCAAAAAGGAATTGCAGTGTTATTTCCCGGCAGTTCCTGTCAGTTTCACGGGAATTCCCTGGCTGCGGAGACGCTGCGCCTCGGCCAGTTTTTCGCAGTAATTGTCGACGCTGTAGGAAATGGTACGCACCGCCTCCGGAACTGGAAGCTTCACCTTCTGGCTGGAAAGCGCCTCCAGAATGCTGTCCACCACCATGACAGAGCCCACTGCCGGGGCGTCCTTTCCAAACTGCTGCAGCAGTCTGTCATATCTGCCGCCTTTCACAATGGCTTCCCCTATCCCATAGGTATAGGCTTTAAAAACCATCCCTGTATAATATCTGTACTTGCTGAGAATGCCCAGATCGAAGGAAACGTAATCCTGCACACCATATAATTTTAATAAGGAAGCTGTCCGCTCCAGCCGCTCAACAGCCCTTTGGGAACGCTCGTTGCCCGCCATGGCTCCCGCCTCGGAGAGAGACTCCATATCCCCGAAGAAATCCGCCAGCCGCAGAAGCCTGTCCTGATAAGCTTCCTTTACGCCCCGCTCTTCTAAAAGCGCCTGGGCCGCGAAATAATTTTTCCCTGAAATAAAAGCCCGCAGATCCAGCTCGGTCTCCTCGTCCAGTCCTGCCTCCTCACAGAGTCCCTTAAAATACTCCACATCTCCTATGGCAACCTGAAACCGCTCCAGTCCCGTACTGCGCAGTGCGCGGACAACCAAAGAGATCATTTCCGCATCCGCTTCCGCCGACGGATCATTGATCAGTTCCACCCCTAATTGGGTTACTTCCCTGAGTTTTCCCTGCAGACTGGAGGTGTTCGTAAAAGTATTTCCAAGGTAGCAAAACCGCAGCGGCACCTGTTCCTCCCAGAAATATTTCGCGGCGCATCTGGCAATGGACGGAGTGAAGTCGGGACGGAGCACCAGTGTATTTCCATCCTTGTCGAAGAACTTGTAGAGCTCCCTGCTGGGAGTCGTGCCGATTTCCCGGGAAAAAATGTCAAAAAATTCAAATGTAGGGGTCTGGATATCCTCATAGCCGTAGAGGTGAATGCTCTCTTTCAGACGGTTTTCCACATAAAGCTTTTCGGCATATTCCTTTCCGTACAGATCCCGGACTCCCTCCGGCGTATGTAATAATCTCTGACTCATATCATCCTCCAGCCCATACGGACATTCTGTTTTGGCTCATTATTATATCAGGAGCATATCAGGCCCTGCATTCCACTTTCCCGCCCTGCTCTCAGGATTTGCCGTAAAAGAACCGGCAATGTCATAAGGAAGTCCCGGGTACATATGCTTTAACGGTTTAACGTGCTAACACGCTGCTGAACAAATCAGTTGTAGTATATCGAAAGATACTGTCGCTGTCAAGCCCTGTCATCCAAATCCTTCTGCAGCATGTCCAGGTATGGAACCAGAATTCCGTGCTTCCGGGGAAGAACATACTCCGGATTCAGCTCATCATAGCGGAAACTTTTCCGGCCTCCCTCCTTTGAACGGTTCCAGAAGTACAGCAGCATCTCCAGGGGCAGATAGTAAAAGATATCCTTATGTGTGTAATAAATCAGAAAAAAGGAAATGCCTCCCTGCTTTTCGAATTTCTGCATAAAATCCACCTGATGTCCGTGAATATTCTGAAGGGCAAAGGTGTCCGTGGCACATTCCTTTGCGTCAAAACAAACCGGAAGCCCCTGTACTACTCCGATGTAATCAACCGTACTCTTCTGCTCAAAGTATGCCAGGGTGATCTGATGGTGTTCTTTATCTATTTTGAGCGGCGTGATAGGGGTCGGTACTTTCTGAATCAGCGCCAGTCCCGCGTCGGAGTACTTTTCATTTGTCCTGTTGATCATATCCTCCAGAGTGGAACCTCTCAGTCCCCTGGAATTCCAAGTTGCCATAATTTTTTGGTATCCTTATGTGAAAGTATTGAATCTTGCCTGCGGAATCCGCGCAGTCAAAGTGAGCTCCCCTGCTCATTTTGGCTGCGCGCCAAACCGCATGGTCCTGCGGTTTGTGTGCAGCTTTAAAATTCCTGGACTTTTAAGTATAGTGCTGCGGCTGGCAGCTTGGACGTTTTGAAAGAAACTGTGGAATAAAGGGCATCGCAGGGCGGATACAGGTTATTGGTTGAGATAGTAATTAAGGATGCCTTTATATGTAGCTGAAGTTATATTGTCTTTCTTTATATAGGCATAAGCAATCCGCTGAAGTGTTCCGCTGTATTTGATTCCGTCTACGGTTTCCTCCCAGGGCATTTGTTCCGGCGGAATGACTTTGCCCTGAAAAGTGACATACCTGGTAACAGGTGCGGTAGTAGCGTCAGGATGGAGAGATTCTCCATGAATCTCGTAATAAATTCCATTTTCGTGACCGCTTGTAATGAGAGGAAACTCTGCGGCTTTTGCATGGATGGGGAGTATCATGGATAACATCAAAATAAAACTAAATAAAGGGAAACGCATTTTTTTCATAGGTATACCTCCTCAAATTTAAAATGGAACAGGATTTAACACGAGTATTGCATCAGCTGTATCAGAACTTATAATGCCATTTGGGGAATAGTCTTGGTAAAATAAGACGACAACAGTATTAACTTCATTAAAATAGTCTACATGCTTCTCTCTTATCACTCTTGCATATTTGTCTAAAATTTCTGTCGTGAGTTCGCCATTGTATTCCGCAATCAGATAACATGCAGACTCGCCCTCATATACATCAAAATATTCATCCTGAATTGAAAATGAGTCCCTGTTTTTCAGCCGCATTGAACAGACGATGAAAGTTGCTGCAATTAAAATACACCCGATTGCTAAAAGAATGAAAGGTATCATTTTCCGACCCGTTTTCTTTTCAGTAATAGTCACAGGCAGGACAGCAGGCTCTGGCGGAATTGATTCGTCAATTTCAGGGGATGGCGGGGGTAAGCCTGTGGTGTCAGTATCTGTCAATGGGTCGGCGGGGGTGGAAATTTCGGGCGGCTCATCAAAGAGCATGGCATGCGGAATATCAAGCAATTCTGCCAGTTTCTCCCGATTCTCAGCGTCGATAGAGTTCTTTCCAAGTTCCCATTTGCTGATGGCATTTGTAGAGACATAGAGCAGGGAAGCAAGCTCCCCCTGCGTCATCTGTTTTTCTTTTCGCTTTTTTCTGATTAGTTCACCAAGGCTTTTGTTATCCATTTAGGAAAACCTCCATATTCCTGTTAATAATTATATTAGATTTATAAAGAATTTCAAGAGATTTTTTGTCAATTTCGGTTGAATTTGGTTGAAAAGTGGTTTAAACTGAGAAATTTAACTCGATCTGATGTGAGAAAGACCACAAAATAGCGGATGTTACATCATATAAACTGAAAAAGCGGAGTTGAAAAAGAATCCTTTGACAAGGTAGCTGCCATCCTATAAAATTGGTACAAAGATGAGCTCATACAAACCGCGGTGGGAAGTTGCATTCACTATAAATGGGTTGGGGAGGCAAAGCATAAACAGAAATCCGATCATCATGAGTTTTCGAGAGTACTCATAAAAAGAAAGGGGTGGTTCCATTGATTTGATGAGTTTGGTATATTGAAATATGCCAAGAGGATGCTACCGGTGAATGTTATTAATGACAGACTGAAAGAAGGATACCGTTATGTCTAAGAAGATGAAAAGTAGTTTTATTGCATTGGCACTTGGGTTATGTATGATGGCTGCAATATCCGTAGATGCAGAAGAAGGAAAAGAACATTCAGAAAGAGCTGTTTCTGGGGTTATGTGTGGCGTTAAAGGGTGTACTGCATATACATCAAACTGTATAAGCTCGGTAGAGAAAAGCTGTTCTTCAACAGGGGATGAAACCCACAGGATAGTGAGAGAGCAAGTGTTTCGTTGTATGAATGGACACAATACAACTGTAACAAGCGATGAATATGAGTCGCATTCATGGGACACAAACAGGTGGGAAAGCATACGGCATCAGCCTGGTTCCCATACCTATCGCATTAATTGCACAAAATGTGGAGGTTCCAGAACGGTTACTGTTATCTGCGATTATGAACACACAGGATATCATGTCACGCCATTCTAAATTCTATGCCTAAGCTGTCCGGCCTGGCTGATGCTGCTTACCAGGCTGGGCAGTTTCTTTATTCTGCAAATATATTATAAGATATATAACCTGATTTCAGGCATAAGGAGAAGCTGATGAGAATACAAAAAGCATATTGGTATCTGCTGTATCTGCTGCCCATCCTGGCAGTCTGTCTGACCGCCTGCGGGGATAAGGAGCGCCAGCTGGGCATAGACGGCTGGCTCTATCTGGCAGAGGAGATCACCCTGCCTGGCCAGCCGGGCAGCATAACCGATTTCAGGGAAAGGAACGGATATCTTTATTACAGGCAGGGCAATGCAGTATACCGTGTGGAGGCAGAGGCGTTATATCATGGAGGGAAGGACATGCTCCATGGAGAAGAAGACAATTCCCCTGCGGAGGGCAGCGGTCTCAATGAAGAAGACATCACTCCCGTGAACAGAGAAAAAGACTTACCCGACGGAGCCGCAGTGTTTACAGGGCGGGGAGGAAGCCTGTGTGATTATACCCTGGACAGCGATGGGGGCATTTGCTGCGTCATGGCGGATGTGGCATGGACGGGGGAAATCCAGGGCGGGACACTTATCAGGCAGCGGGCGGACGGGACCGAAATCTATCGCCTGCCGTTGGAAGAATTGGATACCCTTAATGTTTCTCTGGCAATGGACGGCAGGAACCGTGCGTTCCTGCTGGCGGGCGACTGTCTGTATGTGGCGGACCCGGAAGGAGGGCTGGTGGCAGCGCTTCCGGGAACTAAGCTGAAGGCTGAATTTTACGAGGGCAGCGGCCGCCTGCTGGAAGGGGAGGAAGGCAGTATCTATTACAGCCCCGGCGATTACTTCAATATAGTATATGAGCTTACGGGAGAGGATGCTGCTTTCCGCGGGGAAAGCTTCCGGATGAAAAGGATAGAACTGCCATCCGGCAGCGGTATATGCTGCAGTTCATCCCGGGGGCTTCTGTGCAGCGGCTCCGGGCTGTTGTACCGGTATCGGAAGAATGATTCATGCTGGGAGCCGTTACTGCGTTACGGAGACAGCAATCTGCCATCAGAGCCGGAGAAAATATTACGACTGTCAGATAACAGGATAGCCGTTTCTTATTCCTATCCCTACGACACCCTTTATGCCATGGAAAAAATCGAAGCCTCCAGCCTGCCGGAGAAGGAAGTGCTGGTTCTGGCTGCCGGAAATTTCAGCAGTGAACTGGAGGCCTATATCATAGATTTTAACAGAACCAACAGCCGTTACCATGTCACGGTGGAATTCTGGGATTCGGATGAAACTGATGTGAGGATGGCCGCTTCCAATCCCCCGGATCTGATTGAAATGGACGATGAAATGGTATTAAAATATGCCGGAAAAGGGGCACTGGAAGATTTATCACCCTGGCTGGAGGGGAGTAAGGTACTGGAGCGGGACGACTTTCTGGAAAATGTCCTGGAGGGATATACGACAGGGGGCAGGCTGGTGTGCATTCCGGACAGCTTCACATGCCAGACGGTTTTGGGGCGTTTATCCCAGGTGGGTGAGAAGGCGGGCTGGAGCGCCCGGGAAGCGATGGATTTCGCGGAGAGATACCCGGAGGCGCAGCTGTTCAGGAACCCTACTTTTACATCCATGGTCAGCTTTTTCGGGGAGTATATTCTGGAGAAGTATATTGACTGGGAGACCGGTGCGTGCAGCTTTGACGGAGCAGAGTTCCAGGAGATTGTCCAATGGATGGAGGGACATTGTGAAGGGGTTGGCAATGGCATGGCAGGCAGTACTTATGACAGCTTTGTGGGGGTGGATACGCCGGTCACAGAGGACGAACTGCTGGTATTAGAGGCTTATATATATGATTTGAGCAGCCTGGTACGGTATGGTTTGTGGATAGGGGAAGATATCAATGCTGTGGGCTTACCGACGGCGGACGGCCATGTCTGCCATACCGCATATGCGAATAATGTGTTGGGAATCACGGCAGCTTCCGGTAACAGGGAGGCGGCATGGGATTTCCTGGAGGGATTTCTGACACGGGAAGCGGGGGATGGAACGGTTCCCGGGAACAGTGCGGAAATGATTGCGGAACACTTCCGTTCGAAACTGCCCACACGCAGGGATTTGCTGTCGGAGATAACCACATATCTGACCACATCCGAATATGAGAAGGATGAAGAGGGGGAAGTCATTGTCTGGGAAAGTACCGGAGAGCCGGCGCTGACAGTGAAGGAATGGATTTATGTGCTGGGGGAAAGCATTCCGCTTTACAGTCTCACCTCTGAGCAGGCAGACGAGGTGCTGCGAATGATCGAAGCCATTGATTTCACACCCCGGGGAGGGCTCAGAAGCGAAATATTGGGTATTCTGCTGGAGGAGCTGACACCCTGGCTGAAGGGGGAGAAAAATTTGGAAGAGGCGGTACATATCCTGCAGAACCGTGTCGAAAATCTTGTACGGGAAAGATTATAGTGGGTATATTGCTTTTTATACTCGTGAACGCATTTAATTGCCGCTTTCAAATCTGGACTGCCGATGCGTTCACTCGTTATACATTTAGACCGGCAATTGTTTTCGTTCATGAGGAACTGTCGCGAAATAATTTGTATATTTTTGGAATCTATGTTAATATATGTCA